>JBJTMN010000091.1:0-2610 GCA_046070545.1 Ferruginibacter sp. | reverse complement strand
TGGAGCCAGGTATGCCGCTTACTTTAAGCAACCAGGCCGGCCAGCCGGTTCCGGTAATTGTAGTAGAAGTGAAAGACGATGTGATCATACTGGATGCCAATCATTTTCTGGCAGGACAGGAGTTGATATTTGATATTGAGTTGGTGGAAATAGCGGAGTAATGGATAATTTATTAATGGATAATAAGCAGTTTGCAAAGGCAGACTGCTTTTTTGTTTGAGGGAATTATCCATTATCCCTGTCCGAATGGATCCATCCGGGCGGGCATTTAAAAATTATCCATTAATTTTAATCCATGATACAAATAAGTCCCGACAGCATTGCCGACAGTTTCATGCGGTATGTACGCATTGATACACAAAGTGACCCTACCAGTACTGCACATCCTACAACCGAAAAACAAAAAGACCTGGGCAAATTACTGCACAGGGAATTACTGGGTATGGGAATAACCGATGCAACTACGGATGAATATGGATATGTGTATGCAACCATTCCATCCAATAGCGATAAAAAGAACATTCCGGCCATTTGCTTTTGTGCACATGTAGATACAGCACCCGATTGCAGCGGTACCAACGTTAAACCCATACTGCACCGTTATTATGATGGTGCTGATATTGTATTGCCGGATGATACCACGCAGGTGCTTCGGGTGAGCGATTCCCCTTATTTAAAAAATCATATCAACCACGGTATCATAACTGCCAGCGGGGCCACTTTATTGGGAGCCGATGATAAAAGCGGCGTGGCTGCCATTATGGAAGCAGCCTTGTTCTTTATACAAAACCCGGCCGTAAAGCATGGCGATATTAAAATTTTATTTACACCGGATGAAGAAGTAGGACAGGGTACAGCAAAAGTGGATATGCAAAAGCTGGGTGCACAATTTGGTTACACGATGGATGGCGGAGAAGCCGGTAGCCTGGAAGATGAAACATTCAGCGCTGACGGAGCTGTGATCACGATCAACGGTGTTATTACACATCCGGGGTATGCAAAAGACAAACTGGTGAATGCACTAAAAGTTGCAGGAGCGGTATTGGATGCATTACCCAAGAATGAATGGAGCCCCGAAACAACAGAAAAGATGGAAGGTTTTGTGCACCCGACAGCTGTGAATGGTATTGCTGAAAAAGCAACCATACAGTTCATTGTGCGTGATTTTACCAATGAAGGGTTAGCTGCTCATCACAACAGGTTAAAGGCAATTGCACAAACGGTTGTTGCAAATTATCCCGGCGTAACCATGGAGTATGCTGCACAGGAACAGTACCGAAATATGAAAGAGGTCTTAAACAAATACCCGCAGGTAGCTGCTTATGCAGAAGAAGCGATACAAAGAGCGGGCCTCACTGTAAAGAAAGAGAGCATACGTGGTGGTACTGATGGCAGCCGCTTCAGTTATATAGGCATGCCTTGTCCCAATATTTTTACAGGCATGCAGAATATACATAGCAAACTGGAATGGATAGGCATCAACGATATGGCCAAAGCTGCAGAAACGATCGTTCATGTGGCAATGATATGGGAAGAAAAGGCCTGAGAAGAGTTGTATGGTTAAAACTTATGCAGGTACTTGGTATACCATTCAGAGAACGCTTCCATTTTTTTCAGGTTGTCTTTTTCCTTTATCCATTCATCGTATGAGCCGTCTTTTGATTGTGTGATATAATAACAGAGCGCTTCAGTATGATGGTTGCCGGCAAGTTTGTAAAAATAATCTACATAAAAATTCCACCAGAAATCCTTTTTGTCTTTTTTTGATTCTCCCAGGATGGTAAAAAAACTATTCGTGTTTTCTGCAAATAAAACTATGGCAGGTTTATTTTTATTGGACTCATTATTTTTAGAAGATTCGAGTACATCCAGCATCAGGTCAGCAGTATAAAATTCGTCTGTCTGTTTTCTTACAGCAGCAGCTGTTTTGTTTTTCCATTCTTCCTCTAAAGTTTCAAGTACCGATGCCGATTTTTTGCTTTTGGGTTCAAGCAGTAAAAAATTATACAAGGCTAACATCCCCTGCACCCGTTTACCCTGCGTAACCATTGAAAGTCCCAGCAAAAAATGACTGCTTGCATGCAAAGGGTTTAGTTTTAAAGATTTCTGAAGGGCATCATCGGTTACTTTATATTCCTTTAAATTGAACGAGGTAAGTGCCAGGTTGTAATAAAGCAACTGGTTCTTTGGGAATTTCTTGATGGCCTGCCTGTAGGTATTTGCAGCTTCCTGCGGCTTTAGTAAGTAATCAAGTGCCGATCCTTTTAAAATATAAGCCTGGTCAACAAAATCCTTATTTGCGGCAATTACCTTGTCACTGAATTTGATGGCACTGGCATAATCTTTCAGTTGCAGGTAGGCAGATGCCATTTCATATTTGGCCTGTACCGATGCCGGGTTTGAGATCAGCGCTTTTTTGTACATCTCCAATGCGCCTTCGTAATCACCCTTATCGTACATTTTAATTCCTTCAATAATAAAATTGTTTTGTGCTTCCTGTGCACTTGCGGTGCTGATCAGAAAGCCAATTATCAAAAAAAGGGAAACGATTTTTTTTATTCCGGTCCACATATCTTTCAGGGGGGTTTTATTGCTAATTATTTTCAAGAA
>JBJTMN010000090.1:0-2928 GCA_046070545.1 Ferruginibacter sp. | reverse complement strand
GCCGTGCCACCGAAGCCGATATTGCCAAAATGATAGAATCAAAGGCAAGGGAAGCACAGGTGCTGATACGCAGCCGCGCCATGGCCCGCCAGCTGAAACTTGATCTGAAAATGGCCGAAGTGGAAGTACAGGCTGATAGCCGCAAAGCCACATTCTTTTATATTGCCGATGACCGTGTTGACTTTAGGGAACTGATAAAATTATATGCTGCCGAATTTAAAGTAAAGGTAGAAATGCGCCAGATAGGTGCCCGCCAGGAAGCCGGAAAAGTAGGCGGAATAGGTAGTTGCGGCCGAGAGCTTTGCTGCAGCAGCTGGCTTACCGACTTTAAAAGTGTAAATACCAATGCGGCCCGTTACCAGAATTTAAGCATCAATCAAACCAAATTAAGCGGACAATGCGGCCGCCTGAAATGCTGTTTAAATTACGAGCTGGATACTTATATGGATGCACTGCAGTTCTTCCCCGATGATGCAGATATGCTTGAAATGGAAAAGAGCCGGGCCTTTTTGGTGAAGAAAGACATTTTCCGCAACCTGATGTGGTACACGATGCCAGACAGCAACAAGCAATACCCGCTGACCATTGAGCGTGTTAAAACAATAAAGGAATTAAATAAGCAGGGTATTCGCCCGGCCGACCTGGAACCGGTTGAAGTGGTTAGCAGCAAGCCTAAAGAAATTGAGCCAACCTATGCCGATGTGGTAGGCCAGATCAGTTTAAAAAGCCTGGAGAAAACAAGCCGCAAAAGAAGAGACCAGGAAAGAGGTGGCAGCCAGCAAGGTGGTGGCAGGCAGAAGCAAGGCCGCGGTGCTGGTGGGCAACAACGCCAGCAACCACAACAGGGGCAAAATCAAAACCGCCCCCAGGGATCAGGCAACCAGCAGAACCGCCAGCAAAAACCAGCAGGTGCCGGTGGAGCTCAGGCTCAACAAGGCGGGGGACAAAATCAGAACCGCGGACAAAACCAGGGCGGCAATCAAAGGAATAACCCCAACAGGCAATCTGGTGGCCAGGTACAAAACCGTAACCGGCCAAACAGGGGTGGTGGTCAGCAAGGAGGTGGTCAGCAATCCGCAGGATCCGGTGGACAAAGACAAAATCAAAATCCCGGTAATGACAGCGGGAAGAAGAAATAACGAAGTTTTAATTGGAACGTCGGGTTTTACACCCGGCGTTTTTTTAATTTTGAGGTATAAATATTTTCATGTCAATAACAGTAAATCATCTCACAAAAATTTATGGTGCACAAAAAGCAGTTGATGATATTTCCTTTACTGTAAACAAAGGAGAGATCGTAGGTTTCCTGGGACCCAATGGCGCAGGCAAATCAACCACCATGAAGATCATCACAGGATATTTACCTGCAAGCTCAGGCTCAGCAACTGTTTGTGGCATCACTGTTTTTGAAAATAATAACAGCACTAAACAAAAGGTAGGGTATTTACCGGAAGCCAATCCCTTGTATTTTGATATGTATGTGAGAGAGTACCTGGACTTTGTTACCAATATTCATGAGGTAAAAAATAAAAAAGAAAAGATTGAAGAGGTAATACAAACGGTAGGTTTAACCGTTGAGGCCAATAAAAAAATAAGCCAGCTGAGTAAAGGATACAAGCAACGGGTAGGTTTGGCTGCTGCTTTGATACATGATCCTGAAGTATTAATTTTAGATGAACCTACCAGCGGACTGGACCCCAACCAGATCGTGGAAATAAGAGAGGTTATTAAAAAGCTGGGGCAAAACAAAACAGTACTTTTCTCGTCGCATATTTTGCAGGAAGTGCAGGCCATCTGCGACCGGGTGATCATCATCAACAAAGGGAAAATCGTAGCAGATGATCTGCTGGAAAACCTGCTGGGTAAAAATCATTTTAATGAATTAAGGCTTGAAATAAAAGAAGCTGTGCAACAAGAAATTTTTGAAGGCATTCAGAATATTCAACAACTGAATACTAATACCTGGTTATTTAAAACCGATGACGCCGATGCACTAAAGAGGAGGCTAATGGAGATCTGCCTGAAAAAAAATCTGAACATCATTTCTTTACAAAGTGAAAGCACCGGAAGTTTAGAAGATATTTTCAGAACTTTGACTGCAAAAGCTGACAACTGACCAATGACTTTAATAATTAATCAATAACCATTAAACCAATAAAACAACAATGAGCTACATCGCATCCATCCATGCCCGCCAGATATTAGACAGCCGTGGCAACCCAACCATAGAAGTAGATATTTTGACCGAGAATGAACATTTGGGCCGTGCGGCCGTACCAAGTGGCGCCAGCACAGGTATACATGAGGCTGTTGAGCTTCGCGACGGCAATAAAAAATTATATGGTGGCAAGGGAGTGCTGAAAGCTGTTAAAAATGTAAACACCATACTTGCAGATAATTTGCTGGGATGGGATGTGGCCGATCAAACCGGTATTGATGCCATGATGATCGCTTTGGATGCAACAGCAAACAAAGGGAAATTAGGAGCCAATGCAATTCTTGCTGTAAGTATGGCCGTTGCCAAAGCAGCAGCACTGGAAGCTAATCTTCCATTGTACCGCTACATTGGCGGTACCAATGCCAAGATCCTTCCTATACCCATGATGAATATTTTAAACGGTGGTGCACACGCCGATAATAAAATAGACTTCCAGGAATTTATGGTAATGCCTGTTGGCGCATCTTCTTTCAGCGAAGGCCTGCGTTGGGGCGTTGATATTTTTCATGCATTGAAAACCGTATTGAAGAAAAAGGGATTCAGCACCAATGTGGGTGATGAAGGTGGTTTTGCACCCAATATTCAAAGCAATGAAGAAGCTATTGAAACTGTATTGACCGCTATACAGGCAGCAGGTTTTAAAACCGGCAGCCAGATAATGATCGCCATGGATGCAGCGAATAGTGAATTATGGAATGCGAAAGAAAAAA
>JBJTMN010000089.1:0-5361 GCA_046070545.1 Ferruginibacter sp. | reverse complement strand
CAAATGAAAAAACTAAAACTGGCTTATCTTTTTTTATCGTGCATCATTTTTTGCAGCTGCGACTTTAAATGTTCCGTTGGCGATACCAAATCAGCCGAAAAAATAAAACCGGTCACTTCAGAAGATAATACAACCCTGAATGGCGCAATCATAAAAAACGATATTGACCTGAATGCTACGGATGTAAAGCTTAAAGAAGCATACCTGGCTGATGCCGACCTTAAGCCCCTTGCAGAGAATAAAGCAGCTGTTGGCGAAAAGATCTACCTGGTTATAAGAATGGATACGGGCTGGGTAAAGGAAAATGGCAAATCATTCATCGGGGCCGGTGAAAGAATTCTGACTGCAGATGGAAGGGTAGTGGTAAGCGCCGATGACATTTTTAAAACCCAGGAAATGGAAGGACTTGATGCTACCGATTCAAAACAGATAAGCCTTTCTGCCCTTATTACCAACGCTGACCCGGGGATAAATAATTTTGAAGTTCAATTCAGGGTTTGGGATAAAAGAGGCAAGGGTGAAGTAAAAGGAAAATATAAGTTCAGCCTGAAATAGCGTTGAAGATAGTTAATGGCATTTAAAAAAATCGAACGGTTCTTTACAATCGTTGCACTGGTATAATGCCTTGCAGGCAGTGCTGCCAAACCCGCTGATGAGCCTGGTATTGGCTGAATTGCAGAGCGGACATTCAACACCATCAACCGGTATGGTGAATCTTTTATCAGGCGCAGCAATACCATATTGCTTTAGTTTGGCTTTTCCGGCTTCTGTCATCCAGTCTGTTGTCCAGGCCGGCGACAGCACAGAAGTAACTTTTACTTTTGAATAGCCGTTTTCTATCAATGCCATTTTTATGTTCATGGCAATCATATCCATGGCAGGGCAGCCTGTGTAAGTGGGTGTGATAATGACTTCAACTTCATCGCCATTTAATTTTACATCTCTTATTATACCCAGGTCGGCAATAGTTAATACGGGTATTTCCGGGTCGCAAACCTGTTCCAGTATATTCTGTATGTTTTGGTTTGATATGTCAGTTGCAGCTACCATTCAGCGTTAGGATATGTTCTTTGTAAATACTGAAGTTCAGTGAGTATGTATCCCAGGTGTTCCGTATGAATTCCGGTTTTACCCCCGTTTTGCATAAATGTTTTTTCAGGAATGGGTAATGTTGCTTCTTCAAAAACAGCACTTATTTTTTTCATCCAGTCTTCTTTTAGCAAAGCAATATCAAAGCCTGCAACAGCTTCATAATCTGCAGCAACAAATAGCTCACCGGTGTATCTCCATAATTCGTCCATGGCATTCAACATGCGCTGGTGACTCTCGTCGGTTCCATCACCCAGTCTTATTACCCACTCACTGCTCCAGCGCTGGTGATAGGTAACTTCTTTTAAAGCCTTGGCAGCAATGGCAGCAAGTTGTTCATCACCTGAATGTTGTAATTTTTCATACAGTAAAAACTGGTAGGCACTGAAAAAGAACTGGCGTAACACGGTTTGTGCCCAATCGCCGTTTGGTTGCTCAACCAGCAGGCAGTTTTTAAATTCCCTTTCGGTTCTTAAGTATGCAAGACTGTCTTCGGTAGCGTTGTTCCCGGTTAAGGCAGCGGCATACTGGTAAAAGTTCCTGGATTGTCCAAGCTGGTCCAGAGAAATATTGGTGATGGCAATATCCTGTTCCAGTATGGGGCCGTGGCCACACCATTCAGCATTGCGTTGTGCAATGATCAATGCATTATCTGCCAGGTGTAGTGTATAATCTATCAGAAAGTTGTTCATCTGCGAAATCTTTTTAAATCAAATAATCAGTGGTTACATGTGCCCCACTTCATCCGGCAATTCATAAAAAGTAGGATGGCGATAAATCTTGTCAGCAGCAGGTTCGTATAGTTCTCCTGCTTCTTCGGGATTGGATGCGGTGATATATTTACTTTCTACCACCCATATACTAACGCCTTCCTGGCGGCGGGTGTACACATCCCGTGCATTTTCTATAGCCATGGCTGCATCTGCAGCGTGCAGGCTGCCAACATGTTTGTGATCCAGCCCCTGCTTGCTGCGAACAAAAACTTCCCAAAGTGGCCATGCATGTACAGTTTCGGTTTTAGCAATTGCAGTATTGCCTCCCCCGCTTTCTTCAGGGATATCGCCGTAGTAAAATTTTCTAAAAAAAGAATTATTCATGATTCCGGTTTTTTATTTGTACTCAGGTTATTGTTTTACTTCTATTTTATAGGTAGTAAACCTGGCAGAATCTTCAGCAGTTTTTTCCTGCTTCCAGAATTTAAACAGCTTCATACTGGTTACACCTGTTTTTTGTGGTACCAATACCAGGTCTTTGCTGATGCTGCCACCGTCCATATCGGCAGGGCTGTTATCAGTAGTAACTATATCTGCCAGCTTTATAATATCCATGCTGTCGCTGATTGCAAAGTTGGTAGAGGTTTCATACGCACAACCACGGCAGGTACTTTCATAAATTACCAATGTGTCCGTAAGTTTAACCACATTGATCGTATCTGTTCTTAAAGCAATTCTGTTATCAGCAGCTTCCTTAGCGTGTTCAGCAGTATGGTTTGAACAACTACATACTGCAGCAGCAATAAATAAAGTAAACAGCACTTTCTTCATTATGCTGCCTGTGTTTTGGTTTGCTTCTTCTTTTCAGCATACGCAATGGCTGCCTCTCTTACCCAGGCACCTTCCTGGTGTGCTTTGTTCCTGGCTACCAGGCGTTGTTTGTTGCAGGGGCCGTTTCCTTTAACCACGTTCCAGAATTCATCCCAGTTTATTTCGCCAAAATCATAGTGCTTTCTTTCTTCATTCCACTGTAGTTTGTCATCGGGTAATTTCATGCCCAATACTTTTATCTGTTCGGCTATCATGTCTACAAATTGCTGGCGCAGTTCATCATTGGTTTTCCTTTTTATCTTCCACTTCATACTCTGGTCGCTGTTGGTACTTTCACTGTCCTTTGGCCCAAACATCATCAGGCTGGGCCACCACCAGCGGTTAATGGCATCCTGGCACATGGCTTTCTGTTCATCGGTTCCCCTGCTTAATACCAGCAGGCTTTCAAAGCCCTGGCGCTGGTGAAAACTTTCTTCTTTACAAATGCGCACCATGGCCCTGGCATAGGGGCCATAACTGGTGCGGCAAAGCATTACCTGGTTTAAAATAGCAGCACCATCAACCAGCCAGCCAATGGCGCCCATATCGGCCCAGGTTAAAGAAGGGTAATTAAAGATGGAAGAGTATTTTGCCTTGCCGCTAAGCAGGTCGGCGATCATTTCGTCACGGGAGCTGCCCAGGGTTTCTGCGGCAGAGTACAGGTATAAACCATGCCCGGCTTCATCCTGCACTTTTGCAATAAGTATTGATTTGCGTTTTAAAGACGGTGCCCTGCTTATCCAGTTTCCTTCCGGCAACATACCCACCACTTCGCTGTGTGCATGCTGGCTTATCTGGCGGATATTGGTTTTGCGATAAGCTTCCGGCATCCAGTCCTTAGGCTCGATCTTAATTTCATTATCAATCTTATCCTGGAATATTTTTTCAAGATCCTGCACTGACATAGTAGAAAATTTAAGTAGTAAAATTAATAAAAAACTAACAACTGTTAGTTAAAAAATCGGGCAACCTCTTTTATTTGATATCAAAATCGATCACCACTTTTTCTGTTACCGGGTGGCTTTGGCAGGTAAGAATAAAACCCTGTTCCACTTCCTCGTGTTCCAGGCCCCAGTTCACATCCATCTCTACTTCACCTTCCAGCAGTTTTGCCTTGCAGGTGCAGCAAACACCGCCCTTGCAGGCAAAGGGAAGGTCGGCTCCCTGTTTTAATGCAGCATCTAAAATATTCTCCGCATTAAAGCCAAGATCAAAATTGAAACTACGGCCATCGAGCTTTACCGTTATTTTACTTGCGGGGCCGTTGCTGTTAACTACCGGCTCACGACCTGAGACTGACCTCTCTTTTTGCCCGGGTGTGGTAAACAATTCAAAATGAATTTTCTTTTGTTCAATACCACTTGCTTCAAGAAATTCTTTAACGCAAAAGGTCATTTCTTCGGGTCCGCATATAAAGAACTCGTCGGTATTTTTGTAGTCAACCAGTTTATTCAGTTCGTTTAATTTATTAAGGTCTATCCTGCCTGAATTGATGGGAGCATCTGTTTTTTCCCTGCTGAGGATATTGATGAAATTAAAACGGTTCAGATATTTGTTCTTTAATCCTTCCAGTTCTTCAAAAAAGATGATAGCATGGCGGCCACGGTTACCGAAAACCAGTGTAAAGCTGCTTCCAGGTTCGGTTTGTAAGGTAGTTTTAATGATAGAGATAACCGGTGTAATGCCACTGCCTGCTGCAAAAGCCAGGTATTGTTTCTGGTTGGTGGCTTGTAGTTTGCAGTTGAACCTGCCGGTAGGAGGTAATATTTCTAGTTGATCACCGGCTTTTAACAGGCTGTTGGCATAGGTTGAGAATTTTCCGCCTTCTACTTTTTTTACGGCTACCCTTAATTCATTTTCAAAAGGGGCCGAGCAGATGGAATATGATCTGCGTATTTCTTCACCGTCAATCTCTTTTTTGATGGTTATGTTTTGACCCTGTTCAAATGCAAATTCGCTTTGCAGGCTGTTGGGTATATTAAATGCAATGGAAACACAATCACTTGTTTCGTTTTTTACTTCCTTTACGGTTAAGGTATGAAAATGAACTGCCATAAAAATTATTTTGAAATTCCTTTTAATAAATGATTTACCATGTCATCCTCCAACACCTGGCTGCTGATATTCTTTTTGTGTTGCTGCCAGAATTCCAGTCCTCTTACTGCCGATAAAATAGTGAGCACAGCAACATATGGGTTTACCTGTTTAAATTCCCCGGCAGCAATACCTCCTTCCAGTAAACTGATGAGGCGTTTTTCGTAGCCCCGGCGCTGAATAAGGAAATTGCTCAGGTAGGGTTCCTGTAAATGCTTCCATTCATGATTGGCCACATACACTTCATCAAAATGATCCAGCATCATGCGTATATGGAAGCGGATGATCTGCTCAAGCCTGCTTACATGATTACCTGTGTTATTTTCGGCATCATCCAGGTACAGGGTAAAGGCATTGGCTACCTTAAAACAAATGGCCTGCAGTAATTCGCTTTTGCTGCCAATATGATTGTACAGGCTGGGGGCTTCCACACCTACCGCTTCAGCTAATTCCCTCATGGAAGCTGATGAAAATCCCTTTTTTTTAAACAATGCCGCCGCTTTTTGGGTAATTACTTCCTTTTTGCTGGCATTCTTTCCCGGCTTTATTTTAGCCATGCATACAATTTTTACAAAACTAATAAGCATTAGTTTTG
>JBJTMN010000088.1:0-16643 GCA_046070545.1 Ferruginibacter sp. | reverse complement strand
TGGCAGCTGCTTTATCAATTCCAATACCGGTTACGTTATACGCATTACTGATATCGTTTGTACCGCTACCACCCTGCGATAGCAGGTAGAACCAGAAATTCAATACACCACTGTTTGTATGCACACCACACTGGTCGTTTGCATTACTTGGTGTACAGCTTGTGGTATTTACCCAATAAGTGCCGCCATAAGTATCTGGCTGGCTGAACTGGTTGGGATTACTCATATTACGGAATGCAGCACCAATGTTTTCACCGATCAGCCAGTTTCCTGATGCGCCTTTGGCATAAAATTCAATGGCTGTTCCAAAGATATCGCTGAAGCCTTCATTCATTGCCCCAGATTCTTTAGAATAGACCAGGTTTGAAGTTCTTTCAGTTACACCATGTGTGATCTCATGGCCGCAGACATCCAGTGCTGTAAGTGGTGTATAGGTTGTTGTTCCGCTGGTTCCGCCGTCTCCATAGGTCATCCTGGTTCCATCCCAAAATGCATTGATATTATTACCATAACCAAATGCCACCAGGTTGGTATGCACGTAACTGTTTAAAGCAAAGCCTGCATTATCAACGCTGTTACGGTTGAATTTGGTAAAATAATAATCGTACGTTTTTTCAGTACCCCAGTGGCCATCAGTTGCATACTGGTCTTTATTGGCATTTACATTGTTCCAGTTATTGTCTGCATCTGTAAAATCCACTGCAGCAGCATAATTCGTTCCTGCCAGGCGCATATCATAAGTATTGATGCCATTACCCCTGCCGGTTTCACGCAACCTGTAAGTTGTTCCGGTAAAATCGGTAGTAATGGTTTGCGTACCACTGTATGCGGTGGTAGCTGTACCGGTTGCATTTGTAGTATGTATCAGTTCTCTTTTACCTAATATCTTTCCGTTAACAGCATCTACAAAAACATATTGTCTGCTTAAAGGCAGGTTTGCATAAATATCAAATTTGTAAGCAAGACGCAGTTGCGAAGGAGTTACATCATCATCGCTGCTGAAATAGACCAGTTCTCCTTTAGGGTAAAAAGTAGCCTGCGGGTCATTTTGTTCTCTCTTAATAAAAGCTTCTTCTGCAGGGAGCTCCCATTTATATACCCTTGCGCCAACAGCATCTGTTGCTTTTTTTAAAGCAGATTCTTTGCTTAGTGAAGGAGTTGTTTTTAATCCTGCCGGAAAATCCTTTATCCATTTTCCATTCTGGCTTCTTACCAGCCCGTTTGAAACATGCACAACATAAGTAGCATGTTCAATTGGGATGCCTGCATAGGTTTGCTGGTATCGTAAGTGCTCAAAACCAAGATTGTCCAGCTCTGAGTGTTTAAGCTGTGCATTGTTGCTGGTTGCCATTTTGCCCTGGGCATCGGCAATCAATACAGATCCTCTTTTAAAAGCAGGTGCATTGTTTTTGAAAACGATCTGTTCGGGATACATACCGGGTTTACCGCTCACAATTTCCTGTGCATTTACCATGTTTGCACCAAACACGCCCGCTAAAAACAGGCAGAAAGTAAAAAGTTTTTTCATATTCATTTCCTTTAGGTGATTAAATAGAATAGCAATGTAAGGTTATTATTTTAACATATCTATAGTAAATTTACTATGTAAAAAATACTGTGGATAAGTTTACAATAATTTTAAATGTTTTAGAAAACAACTTTTTTTACCCAATTCATGATAATCAGGTTGTTGTATTTTTAATGAAAAAGCAAGAAATCAGGGTTGCTTTTAAGAATGTTAGTAATTTGCGCCAATGGTGAAAAAAATATATGCCTTATTAAGGAAGGACGTATTGCTCGAATTCAGGCAAAAACACACCTTTTATGGTATCCTCTTATATATTGCTTCTACCATTTTTGTACTTTATTTATCTATCGAGAACCCCGAAGCAAATGTATGGAACGGCTTATTCTGGACCATCCAGTTATTTATATGCGTAAATGCAGTGGCAAAAAGTTTTTTACAGGAAAGCAGGGGGCGTATGTTGTATTTTTATTCTATTGCTTCGCCGGTAGAATTTGTGGTTGCAAAAATGATCTATAACCTGCTGCTGATGATCGTTATGAGCCTGCTGAGCCTCATGCTTTTTACTCTTTTTTTGGGTAATCCTGTTCAAAACAGTTTATGGTTTACGGGTATTGTGATCCTGGGTGGTGGCAGTATCAGTATTGTATTTACACTGATGAGTGCCATTGCAGCAAAAGCCCAGCAAAATGCAGCGCTGATAGCTATTTTGGGATTCCCGGTAATACTTCCCCAGCTTTTATTATTAATGAGATTAAGTAAGGCTGCATTTGCAGAAGTATTCAGAGAGGGGGCTGTAATGCAGCTTGCTGCGCTGATCGGAGGTTTAGATATTTTAGTTATTGCGATGGCCGTTATCCTGTTTCCTTATTTGTGGAAGGATTAGGGAAAGTACCTTGGATTTATAAAGATCTGCATCATTATAAAAACTCAAAAAACTAACAATTAACTCCTGATAATTAACTTGTAACTTCCCTATCTTTGCCGCACTTAATAAACTTCTGTTCTTGAAGAAAAACTGGTGGAAAATATTATCCCTTCTTTTGCTGATATACACGGTTATTGGCGGATACCTGCTGAAAGTGCCTGATCTGCCCATCATCCATCAATCCATCCGCAATCTTTATTTTCATGTATGTATGTGGTTTGGTATGATGATCCTGTTCATCATCAGTTTCGTGTACAGCATTAAATACCTGCGTGGGTTTAACCTGCGAAACGATATCTATGCCAACAATTTTGCAGCTGTGGGTACTTTCTTCGGAATACTGGGGTATTCTACCGGTGCCATCTGGGCTAACTATACCTGGATCACCGACCAGAGTCAGTCATTAGGAAGTGTTTTAAAAGAGCCTAAATTAATTGGCGCAGCTATTTCATTACTTATTTATGGTGCCTATTTCGTGTTGAGGGGTTCATTTACCGATATGGATAAAAGAGCCAGGATCAGCGCCGTGTATAATATCTTTGCTTTTGCATTGTTATTCCCCAGCATCTGGATAATACCAAGACTGGTAGGAAGCCTGCATCCTGGTGCCCCGGGAAGCGACAGCGGTAACCCGGCATTGAATGCGCAAAATGACCTGGACCTGGGCATGCGCCTGGTCTTTTATCCGGCAATCATTGGCTGGACCTTACTGGGCGTGTGGATAGCTACATTAAAAATAAGATTACAATTAATTAAAGATAAAACTTTGATCAATGAATAAGATAATCAGAAGTTTGTGCTTATTGGTTTGTGGTTTATTGACCAGCAGTATGTTGTTAGCACAGGATGCAAACCAGGAGGCTGATGTTATGCGTGGTAATGGTAAAATTTATGTGGTGGTGGCTGTATGTCTCACTATCCTGATCGGCTTATTCATCTATGTTTTTTTATTAGACAGGAAAATAAGCAGGCTGGAGAAAGGAAAAGATTAAGGTACAGACTTGCTTAATTAATAATAAACTAATTCAGTAAAGTTGTTATGAGTTTTGGGTTTAGCGTTCGTTTATATCAGTAAGAACTTAGAAATAATATGGACCCCGACACAAACCCCTGGCTCAGCAGACAAGACAATTCTCAAATAACGATTGCTAATATAAAACCAAATTTATGAGTGCTCAACAGCCATACAGTTTCTTCCACAGTGTGGAGAGAAGCTTTGACAAAGCAGCCAAATTCACTAAATGGGATTTGGGTATTTTAGAACAGATTAAAGCATGTAACAGTGTTTACCAGATGCGTTTTCCGGTAAAGCGTGATGACGGAAGTATTGAAGTAATTGAAGCCTACCGTGTACAACACAGTCACCACAAAGCCCCTTGTAAAGGTGGTATCCGTTTCAGCGATGAGGTTAACCAGGATGAAGTAATGGCATTGGCCAGCTTAATGACCTATAAATGTGCCATCGTGAACGTCCCATTTGGTGGCGGTAAAGGCGGTATTAAGATCAATCCACGTAAATACAGCGAGTATGAACTGGAAAAGATCACCCGTCGTTATACATCAGAACTGGTGAAGAAAAATTTCATTGGCCCGGGCATTGATGTACCTGCACCCGATTACGGTACAGGCTCCCGTGAAATGGCCTGGATCGTTGATACCTATGCTTCATTAAAACCAGGAGAGATTGATGCAGCAGGTTGTGTAACCGGTAAGCCAGTAACACAGGGCGGTGTACGTGGCCGTACAGAAGCAACCGGACTGGGTGTTTTTTATGGAATTCGGGAGGTTTGTAATATGCCTGATGTAATGGAAAAACAGGGACTTACTGTTGGTATAGAAGGAAAATCTGTTGTAGTTCAGGGTATGGGTAATGTTGGATTTTACTGTGCAAAATTCTTCCGTGAGCATGGCGCCAAAGTAGTGGCTATTGCAGAATACGAAGGTGCTATTTTCAATGCAGATGGCCTGAATGAGGAAGCTGTATTTGCCCATCGTAAAGCAACGGGTTCTATTTTAAATTTCCCGGGTGCAACCAACCTGGCTAAAAATACCGATGCGCTGGAACTGGAATGTGATATTTTAATTCCTGCAGCATTGGAGAATGTTATCAATGGCGATAATGCACCCAGGGTTAAAGCAAAAATAATTGGTGAAGCAGCCAATGGCCCTTGTACACCTGAAGCAGATGAAATATTTGCTCAAAAAGGTATCTTATGTGTACCAGATATGTACCTGAATGCAGGTGGTGTTACCGTAAGTTATTTCGAGTGGCTGAAGAATTTAAGCCATGTTCGTTACGGCCGTATGGAAAAACGTTTTACGGAAAACCTGAACTCACATATTTTAGGTCAGATAGAAGAACTGAGCGGAAAGAAAGTAAGTGAAAAGGAAAAAGAATTCATTATGCATGGCCCTGAAGAAGTTGACCTGGTACATAGTGGCCTGGAAGAAACAATGATATCTGCCACACGTGAGATCATGGAGATATGGAAGAACAATCCTGAAATTCCGGATATGCGTACAGCTGCTTACGTAAGCGCCATCAATAAGGTTGCTATCAGCTACAGCGAACTGGGTATTTTCCCATAATATAAAACGGATCTTTACAGATATAAAAAATGTCCTGGTTTAACCAGGACATTTTTATTAATGACTACAGCTTCTGTTTTCCAGGATTATAATTTAGTGATATTGATCTCTTCAATCACTTTTGTCTTCCTGTTAATATTGTAAACTACCGTTTTGCCTGATTTTTTACCGGTAATTTCAAAATGAATTTTAGAGGCCGACAGGTCTTCGGCATTAAATAAGAACTGCTTAGTGAATTTTCCGCCCTTTACATTTTCATTGTAAAAAACATATCCGTTCTCGTCAACAATGGTAATGTTGAATTCACTTTCTTCTTCCGAGCCCGAAAAATTAAGCTGGAACAAAGGCTGGTTTTTTACCACACCCATGTAATTCAATTCAACCGGCAGACTTGAAGCGCTGTCCGGGGTTTTGTTTGCAAACACACTGGTAAATGATAACATTGAGAAAATTGCAATTGCGATGATTGTTTTGATCTGTTTCATAAAGTTTAATTTAATGGTTACTAATAATTACTGTTTAAAAATTTGATAGTAAACAATCGGAAAATCTTTCAGTAAGCAAACAAAAGATTAAAGAAGCGGAACAGGTCCGTATTGAATGCAATTACAGGTAGTAATTACGTTTGATGATGTAAAAGTATTGTGGTTTTTATGTTGATGCAAATCAACCTGCACTGGAAATTGATTTGTCCAACGGAAAGGTAGTTGGCTGAAATGCCTGTTAATAAAGGGTTTACGGGAATTAATTGTATGACAGCCAACTTGTATTTATATTGTCTGAATCGACCTGTACTTAACAATTGGTTCACAAAGGCGGTCGTTCTATCAGGTCCCACAGGTTACCATAAAGGTCTTCAAAAACGGCTACAGTCCCGTATACTTCTTTTACGGGTGGCCTCACAAAATTTATTTTTTGTTCCAGCATGTTATGATAATCTCTGCTGAAATCATCCGTATATAAAAATAAAAATACCCTGCCACCGGTTTGATTGCCTACCCTGGTTTTTTGTTCTTCAGTGGCAGCCTGTGCCAGCAACAGGCAACATTGGCCAACGCCTTTTGGTTTTACCAATACCCAACGTTTGGTTTCACTAAGCTTTGTGTCTTCAACCAGGATGAAGTTTAGTTTTTGGGTATAAAATGCAATGGCTTCATCATAATTATTTACTACTAAGGCAATATGTGCAATGTGTTGGCTCATGGTTTGTATTTTTTGAAACAGCAATTTTCTACTGTAACTGCAACAAAGGTTGTAATGCAGGACTGTTTTCAAGAAACATCCTGAAGTTATGATCGGGGCGGTTTATTACATCATTGTGTTCTTTAAGGCTGTGAATAAAAATAACCTGGTTTGTCCTTAACCCAGGTATATGTACATCTTTTTCTTCAGCATTAATGAATGGAATATTCTTCTCTTTAAGCAGCTGCATCATTTGTTCTGATACTTCGTCTGTTCCTCCACCTTTATTGGTGTACATATTTATGAATTGATGTGAAGGATCTGCCTGTATCCAGGCAGTATATTTTTCAACCTGGCTATACAGGCCATCAAATAAAATGATCTGCTTCACTTCAACAGCCCCGTTTTGTACAATATATGCCATCACCCTGAAAGCCCCGCTGTGGCCTGCCAGTATAACATTCCCTGCTCCTGCTCTTTTGCCAATGATCTTTTCTGTTTTTAATTTTTTCAACACATCATTCAGCAGGTATTTAAAAACATCTTTTTGCTCCAGCTTGCCTCCATAACTGTCAGGTGCATTTTTGGTTGTTTCGGGTAATACCAGCACAGCATTGCGGTTTGATGCCAGGAACTGTTTGATCAGTTCAAAAGAGGCAGCAGCGCTGTCGATATTATTTCTCCATCCATGAAACCAGCATATAACATCAACCCGCCTGCCCGGGTTTAATTGTGGCGGAACTACGATCAATACACTGCTGTCGCTGTAATGTTCTGCAGTTGTATATAAAACCTTATCGTACATATGCCCTGCAGCCCTTGATGTATCGGGGAAAGAAGTAAATGCTGATGTGATACGGAATAATTTTGGAGCAAATTCTTTTTGGGCCGATACCTGTAAGTATGCAAGAAAAAACACCGCTATCAGAATAATCCTCATCGTGAATAATTATAATAACAAGTTACTACAGTTGTATCATTTATTAACATTCAATCCTGGTTAGCAGCTGTATACGTGCTTTTGTAAAAAGATTAAAATTTGAATTTTGATTACAAATTATTTTCACTATGTTTATTGAAAAAAGCAATGAAAACACTGGAGGAACTTAAAACTGACAGATCTGTTTTTTCGATCGGGCAGGCAATGTCTGATGGTTGGGCAATCGTGGCCAAACACCTGGGTTTTTATATTTTGGGTGGAATTATTACAATCGTTATTGGAGCAGGTGTTGGTATAATACCCATAGCAGGCGGTATTGTTAATAACCTGATACTGAGTCCCTGCCTGATGGCAGGTGCAGTTTTTGTAACCTGGAATATTTCAAAGGGCAGGGGCTGGACTGATTTTGGTGATATGTTCAAAGGTTTCAATTACCTGCAACCAATGGCCATCAGCACTTTTATTCAGGGGGTAGCTTCCTTAATACTGGTGGTATTGGTATTTTATAATTTTCTACCAGAGATCGTCGATCTGTTTAAAATTTCTCAGGGTACAGATGCATTTACCAGGCAGGATGAAATAAAGGACGCCGCCATGCAATTGTTTACCGGAAAGTTTATTGTATCCTGTGTGATATTAACGGTTGCCTTATTATTTATTTCTTGTTTGTGGGCGTTTAAGAACCACTTCATTGTAATTTATAAAATGCAGGCATGGCCCGCAATGGAAATGTCACGGAAGATTGCAAGGCATAACCTGGGCCAGATCATTGGTCTTTTTGTATTGCTGGGAATCATTATTTTGATAAGTGCTATACCCTGCGGTATTGGATTATTATTCAGTTTGCCATTGATGATCGGGTCTGTTTACAGTGCTTTTGCACAAATAACCGGTTGCGACCAGGCTGATGAAATTAATGAGCAGATGTTTGATTTTATGGCTGACGAGAAGAAGGAAATGTAGATTGCAGTTTTCTCACAACGGCATTTTACGAATTCAAAACCTATCCATTTTTTGTTGGGATCTGTCTGAAAGGAAACTGGAAAATTGATATTCTGCGTAAGCGTACTTCGTTTATTAAGCCTGACACAATTGCCAGATCCGGGCAAATAAAAATCCCGGTTGCCAATGGTAACCGGGATTATCTTTATAAAAATTCATTCTCAATTTGTTTCCGCCATATCCGGTATGTCTACTGCTTTGTAGGCACCGGCATCCAGTTTCTTTTTGGTTTCTTCAAATGCTTTTAAAGTTTCGTCAATATCGGCATTGCTGTGTGCAGCAGTGGGGATAAGGCGGTAAATGATATCACCCTTTGGTATTACGGGATATACCACAATGCTGCAGAAGATGCGGTAGTTCTCACGCAGGTCCATCACCATTTGTGTGGCTTCGGGCACGTCGCCTTTCATGTAAATGGGTGTAACAGGACTGTTGGTATTGCCAATGTCAAATCCACGTTCTTTTAAACCACTTTGCAGGCGGTTTACATTGTGCCATAGTTTTTCACGCAGTTCTGGCATGGCTTTAACCATTTCCATGCGTTTGAGCATACCTTCAACAATTAACAGTGGTAAACTCTTTGCAAATATCTGTGAGCGTACGTTGTAGCGTAAATATTTCAACACATTTTTTGGCCCGCTGATGAAAGCGCCTATACTACCCATACTTTTTACAAAGGTTGAAAAATACAGGTCAATATCTTTCTGGCAGCCCTGTGCCTCATCGGCGCCGGCACCGGTTGGGCCCATGTAGCCAAAGCCATGTGCATCATCTATTAAAATGCGGAACTCATATTTCTTTTTTAATTCGCAGATCTCTTTTAAAATTCCCTGCTCGCCATCCATTCCAAAAACCCCCTCGGTAATCAATAAAATACCGCCTCCGTTCTTAGCGGCCAATTCGGTGGCTCGTTGTAATTGTTTTTCGCAATCAACAATATCGTTGTGTTTAAATGCATAGCGGTTTCCCATGTGCAGGCGTACCCCATCAACAATACAGGCATGCGCTTCGGCATCGTACACGATCACATCGCGGCGGTTCACCAATGCATCAATACAACTCATGATACCCTGGTAGCCAAAATTCAGCAGCATGGTATCTTCGCGGCCAATAAATTCGCTGATCACTTTTTCCAGTTCTTCGTGTTTTTCTGTATTTCCACTCATCATGCGGGCGCCCATGGGGTTACCCATACCGTATTTGGCAGCAGCTTCGGTATCAGCTTTTCGCACATCGGGATGGTTAACCAGTCCCAGGTAATTATTGAGGCTCCAAACGATCACATCATTGCCACGAAACTTCATCCTTGGTCCCAGTTCGCCTTCCAGTTTTGGAAAAGTGAAATATCCATGGGCCCTGTCCATATGCTGGCCTATGGGGCCACCGTCCTTAACTAATTTTTCAAAAACATCCATGCTTATTTAATATTTAAGATTTTTTATTGAATAATTCTAAATAAGAATATGAAAGATGCAAAAATAACGCATTGACTGCAAAACTGGTAACATTGTCATAACAGGCATATCCTTGCCAATTAATAAGCATATCGGGTATCTTTGCCAAAACGGTTGATTATGCCTGGCAGATATATTTTACTTTTTACCTTTTTTTTATTTACAGCTGGTGCATTTGCACAGAATACCACTAAGGGCCCTGCGGGCAAACCCAAATTAGTAATAGGCCTGGTAATAGACCAGATGCGCTGGGATTATTTGTACAGGTACAAAGATCTTTATGGTGAAGGAGGATTTAAACGCCTGTTAAGCCAGGGTTTCAGCTGCGAAAACACCCTCATACCTTATACACCAACAGTTACTGCTGCGGGGCATACCTGCATCTTTACAGGCAGCGTTCCAGCTATACACGGCATAGTGGCTAACGACTGGATAGATCGTGAGACCGGAATTTTTATGTATTGTACAAAGGATACTACAGTCATGCCGGTAGGATCAAACAGTATAAAAGAAGGGCAGATGAGCCCTAGAAACATGCTTAGCAATACCATAGGAGATGAATTGCGGCTGGCAACCAATTTCAGAAGTAAAGTAATTGGAATTGCCATGAAAGACAGGGGTGGCATATTACCTGCCGGCCATAGCGCCAATGCAGCGTATTGGTTTGATAACAAGACCGGCAGCTGGATAACCAGCACTTATTATTCGAATGAATTACCGGGCTGGGTAATACAATATAATAACAGGCGTGTACCCGACTCGCTGATGAAGAATGACTGGACATTGCTCTACGACAAATCCAGGTATATACAAAGTACAGCTGATGATATGCCATTTGAAAAGACCCTCGATTCTGATAAGAGCAGGGTCTTTCCGCATAAGTACCAGTCGGTGATCGGAAGCAGTAACTATGACCCATTCAGGGTATCACCTTATGGCACTCCCTGTACCTTCCAATTTGCAGAAGAGGCTATCCGCAATGAAAAACTGGGAACAGGCACTGCAACAGATATGCTTTGTGTCAGTATATCTTCTACCGATTACATAGGCCATCGCTTTGGCCCCAATTCACTGGAAACAGAAGATACCTATTTGCGCCTGGACAGGGATATTGCATCTTTTCTTACTTATTTAGATGAAACACTGGGTAAAAATAATTACCTGTTGTTCTTATCTGCCGATCACGGTGCACCGCAGATCGGGAATTACTTAAAGCAGGAGAAGAAGTATTTTACTGCCGGCGCTTTGAACTCCAATACAGTTGTGAAGGATCTAAATAAGCTATGCCTGGATAAATTTGGAACTGACAACCTTATAAAGAAAGTATATGATTACCAGCTTTACCTGGATAACGTAAAAGTAAATACTGCTGCCATTGACCGGAAGGCGTTGAAGAAATTTATTGTGGATAACCTGAAAATGATACCGGAGGTTTGGAATGCTTACGATGTGGATGATTTTGCCCAGGTAATTCTGCCACCCGTTGTAAGGGAGAAAATTTCGAATAGCTATTATTTCCGCAGGAGCGGCGATGTACAATATTTTTACAAAGCACAGTACACCGATTTTACGGATACCGGAATTGAGCACGGCGCCTGGTACCCTTATGACAGCCACATTCCGTTAGTTTGGTTTGGTTGGAATATAAAACCGGGCAAATTGAACAGGGAGACCTATATGACCGATATAGCGCCAACCATTGCTGCCATGCTGCAAATACAAATGCCGAACGGTTGTATTGGAAAAGTGATTACGGAGCTGGTCAAATAGGTTATCGGATATACCTTTTCAGAATACCGGATTTAAACTTTCTTTAACAGGCTTTCAATACTTTATTGTATGCTGTGGCGTTTTCTGCGGATAAACAACCTGCCGGAAAAGTTTACCCGTTTTCAATTATTGCTTATGTATTTCAGGCTTTTTATTGTACAATTTCTCCTGTTCTTTTACGCAAATCCTGTTCTTTGTCAATCCCTTAACCAGGTTGATATTGAAATTGTAAATAACCAGTTTAAACCCTTGCCGAACCTGGAAGTTTTGTTACTGGAACAAAGCAGCGCTGATAGTATATCTGCTATTACTGATAAAGCCGGAAAAGTACATTTTGATATCAAAGGTGGTGGGGTATGGAATTTATTTGTGTCTGGTTATCTCTACGAAAAATCGGTAATCAGTTTTTCTGATGCTGATAAAGGTACAGGTAGCCGGAATATTTACATCACGCACGATACCGCATATAATAACCGGTTACGTCAACAAACATTTGACAGGAATAATTTTCAGACTGTGATGATAAACCCGGCATCAGTTCCGGCTCGTCCTCCTGCAGGCTACTCTTTGCTTCAACTGGGTGTGGTAAACAGCGAAGGCAAAAAGCTGGCTGGCAAATCCATCCGTGTGGTGGATGTAAAAAACCGGAAAATATATGCTGCCGTAACAAATGCCTCAGGTCTCGCTTTATTTTTAGTGCCGGGAACTAACCGGTATGATATTGATGTGGAAGAACAATTGAATGCCTCCCTGATGGATGTGGAAAATGATAAACCTTCGGTTTATTCAGAAGATGTTGTGTATGATGCATATGATATGAAAGAAATGATCAGTAATGATACTGTTATTCAACTGATCAATTTCCCGGTTAATGAAAAAAGTTCAAGAGCCTTATACCGGATCAGTATGCGTCGCCGGGAGGGAGAGATAAACCATGAAAATGTTTTCTTAAATGAAATAGGCAGTATAAAGGTATACCGGTCAAAAACTGATGAAAAAGGGGATGCTTTTTTTATTCTTCCCTTTGGTAAAAAATTCATGCTGCATTTCAACTACCAGCGGGATGTTGATGTGATTGATCTTCTGGATGCACGCCAGTATGCATCCGGATACCGGGAAGTAACTTACCTGCCTGACCCGGCCCTGGAGCACCCCGAATCTTATATTCCAGCTTTGAAAAAACTGGTGCTTACAGATTTTGAATACTATCACCGGATTCCTTATCCTAAACCTGTTGAAAATGATAAACCTGGTATGATCCTTCGCCCGGTAATTCCATTAATTAATCAAAACAGCAATGAAATGCTGCTGGAAATGGGCTTATCAACTTATTTCCCCGGTACAGTAAAACGCTTACCCTTGAATATGAGTTTTGTATTAGACAAAAGCGGGTCCATGGCGGGTTATGATCGTATAGAAGGATTGAAAGAAGGTTTTGATCAACTCATTGAAAAATTGCTGCCGGATGATATTATTTCAATCATCCTTTACAATGATGGTATGGAATTGTTGTTGCCTGCACAAAGAGTGGGCCTGGATAAGAACAGGCTGAAGGCATTGGTAAAGCGTATACAACCATCTGGTGGAACTGATATGTTAAAAGCGCTTCAGACAGGATACCAGCAGGTATTGAAAAATTACAATGGCAATTCCATCAATTCCGTTGTGTTACTTACAGATGGATATGATATCAATTCAGCAGATACTATCATTAACATGCAGCAACCTTTCAATGATAAAATAAATTGTACTGGTATAGGTGTTGGCAATGATTATAATTATGATCTGTTAAAACAACTGGTAACAAAGGGTGGCGGATTGTTCAGTTTTGCCGGGAAAGGGAAAGAACTGGCAGATATTTTTGCTGATGGTATTATCAGGAATGTGTCACCTGTTGCAAAAGATATCCGGGTCGAGATTCAATATGATAAAACGCTTCGTGTTAAAAATGTTTTTGGTTTGATGCAGCCGGTAATAAAAAATAATGCTATCTCAGCCAGGTTGCCATACCTGGCAGCATTTTCGGAAAAGACCGTACTGATCAACTTTGAACCCGATGCTGGTTTCAAGGCAGATAAGGAAACTCCTGTTAAGATTTCCCTGCATTATCTTAATGTAATTACCGGTAAAAGTGAAATAATTGAAAAAACAGTGAATCTGCAAAAAAGTATCAATCCTTCATCAGAAAAGCAGGCACTTGCAGTTAATGCTGAACAAAAGAAAATGTTTGCCATTGCTTTTTCCAATGATTGCCTGCTTAAAATGGTGAATGCATTTGCTGAAGGAAATATCCGGGCTGCCCAGGTGCAGGTAAACCAGGGACTGGCCAGATTAAAGCAATTGTATAAAATAACAGGAGATGATAATGATATCGTTGAAATGATAAAGAAAATGGATACGTACCTTCTTGCCCTAAAGAACCTGGAAAACAAACGAAAGCTGGAAAATTATAAGTAAAGGTCAATGCAGGTGAAGATCACTTAATAAAAAGAGAGATTTTTGTTTCCAGGGTATCTATATAAAAGAAAAAGGATATTCTTTGCAGAAATATCCTTTTAAATGTTGTTGGGTTACTAGGATTCGAACCTAGACAAACAGAATCAAAATCTGTTGTGCTACCTTTACACCATAACCCAGCTTGAGATCCAAATTATTTATTTGGAGTGCAAAAATAGGGGTTGTGAAAAAATGTGCCAAAAGTATTTTCAAAGGCACAGATCAGCTTACATTTAGCATTGGTACATAAAAAAGACCAGATACAAGAGAAATAATCTTTATATCCGGCCATTGTTGGGTTACTAGGTTTCGAACCCAGACAGACAGAATCAGAATCTGTAGTGCTACCGTTACACCATAACCCAATAGGAATGCAAAAATAGTCTTATAAGAAAATGCTTCCAAAAAAATATCGAACAAGGAATAATGAATTGAGATCGGATATTCCCACTTAGTAATTCCTTGTTCCTTGCTCAAAATTCATTATTCTGCATCTTCTTTTTCCTTCAATCCCTTGATAAGATCCAGTGCTTCGGCCACTACATCACACATGATGGTAATTAAGGAACCATGCTTTGCATTGTTGTAGGCATGCATAATGGCTTCCTTTTCATTGTATATGATCTCGATGGGAATATCTTTTGTTTTTGTTTCATTAATACCATCTACCAGCAGGTTCACAATTTCTTCTGCAGTACGGCCACGTAAATTTTTATCCTGCCGGATGATGATCTCATCAAATGACCGTCCTGAAATGCGGCCAAGTTCTTTAATATCTTCATCCCTTCTGTCGCCGGTGCCACTGATGATACCCACTTTAGGCGCTCCATCCAGTTTGCTTATAAAATCGCAAAGCAGTTCAAGCCCGGCAGGGTTGTGTGCAAAGTCAACCAAAAACTGGAAGTTCTTAAACTGGAACATGTTGAGCCTGCCCGGGGTTTGGGTAGATGAAGGAACAAATGTTTGTAATGCCAGTTTAATATCCTCAATCTCGATATTGCGCCAGAAATAAGTGCTTAAAACTGCCGGCAGGCAGTTCATGATATTGTGTATTGCTTTACCACCATAGGTTACAGGAACTTCACTCACTTTTATTACCCGTATCTTCCAGGTGCCTTTCATAATGGTGATGTATCCATTCTCAAAAACTGCAGCATAGCCGCCATCTTTACAGTGCTTTTTTATCCTCGGGTTATTTTCATCCATACTGAAGAAAGCAACATTGCATTTCAATCCATCTTTCATGGCATAAACCAGGTCGTCATCAGCATTTAAAATGGCATATCCCTGGGGGAACACTGTTTCCGGAACAACCTGTTTTACTTTCGCCATCTGTTCCATTGAATCAATACCGCCCAATCCAATATGGTCGGCGCTGATATTGGTTACAATGGCTACATCGCAATTCTGAAATGCCAGTCCGTTCTTTAAGATACCGCCACGGGCACATTCAAGCACTGCAAAATCGACTGTAGGATCTTTTAAAACAAAAGTGGAAGAAACAGGCCCGGTGCAATCGCCCTTCATCATCATCTGGTTTTGTATATACACACCATCGCTGGTGGTGTAACCCACTTTATAACCTGCCGTTTTTGCTATATGTGCGGTAAGCCTGGTTGTGGTGGTTTTACCATTGGTACCGGTGATGGCAATAATAGGAATCGTTCCTGCACTTCCTTTCGGGAAAAGCATATCCACCACGGGCTCGGCTACATTGCGTGGTAAACCAACTGATGGATCTATATGCATACGAAAACCCGGGGCTGCATTCACTTCCAGGATAGCACCGCCATTTTCTTTAACAGGAGTACGAAGATCGGTTGCCATGATATCAATACCACAGATATCCAGTCCAATGATCTTGGCAATGCGCTCGCACATCATGATGTTTGCAGGATGCACTTCATCAGTTACATCGGTACTGGTACCGCCCGTTGAAAGATTGGCAGTTGGTTTCAACAGAACCAATTCGTCTTTTGACGGAATAGTATCTAAAGTGTAACCTTTTTCATCCAGCATTTTTTGGGTGAACTGGTCAATGGTAATTTGGGTCAGTACTTTTTCATGCCCGTAACCACGGCGCGGATCTTTGTTGGTTTCATCTATCAGGTACTGAATGGTATTCTTTCCATCGCCCGTTACAGCCGCAGGCGTACGCAGTGCTGCACAAATAAATTTGTAATTGATCACCAGTATCCTGAAATCAAAACCGGTAATATATTTTTCTATGATCACACTACGGCCGTATTCTTTGGCAGCAGCAAATGCCCGCAATGCCATTTCCCAATCGGTAATATTGGTGGTGTTACCTTTCCCATGGTTACCGTCGATAGGTTTTATTACACAGGGGTATCCGATACGGTCTATGGCATCCCGTAATCCTTCTTCTGTTCTTACCACATCACCCTTGGGTACCGGTATTTCGGCAGCGCCCAGTAAATTTTTTGTTTCTTCCTTATCGCATGCAATATCCACGGCAATATTACCGGTGGTGCTGGCAATGGTGGCTCTTATTCTTTTTTGATGTACACCATAGCCCAATTGCACTAACGAATGCTTATTCAATCGGATGTAGGGAATTCCTCTTTTCGCAGCTTCATCCACAATGCAACCAGTGCTGGGGCCCAGCCTGGTATCTTCCCGTATCTCTCTTAAACGCTGTATATCTTCATCCATATCATATGCCTCTTCAAATATCAATGCGTGTGCAATTCTTACAGCAGCTTTCGCAGCATAAATGCCTGCATCTTCTTCCAT
>JBJTMN010000087.1:0-10078 GCA_046070545.1 Ferruginibacter sp. | reverse complement strand
CAAACCTTTGCTGGATGCATATTTCACAAAAGCATGGTATTCTAATGAAATTGGTTTGCGCAAACCAGGTGTACCAATCTTTGAATATGTTTTACAGGAAGAACAACTGAAAGCACCGGAAACGCTGTTTATTGATGATACACTGATGAATATAGAAACCGCACAAAAACTGGGCTTTAAAACACATCATCTTCTACCTGATGAAAGAATAGAGTTCCTTACATTCAGTTAGCCTGTATGAAGCAGCGCTTCTACTTCACTTCCTCAAATTCAATATAATCTTCCCTGGCAGGCTTTGGAGGTTTTTCTGCAGTTGTATTGGCCTGTCGTTGTCCACCGGATCCCGCGGACTGGCTGAAATGATCGTTCATTTTACTTTGCATTTCGCTCATTTTCTGACTGGCCTGTTTGGTAGCATTGTAAACAGGAATAATGAAATCAAAGATCAGCTTATATACCAGGTATAGTACAAAAAGCTCAAATAATACTTTTAGCATAATACAAAGTTATTAATCTATTAAATCCAACCCTGTTAAATTTTAGAAACGGCGAAAAAGGCAGATAAATACAATACAGTTTGGCAATTACAGCTTCATGATGTATATTTGCACCAGACAAAGAAGCGATAGAAGGGAACGGGACCGTTCCCTTCTTCTTTTATCATGACTCAGGATACACAAATGCAGGCGGTAGAAAAATTGATAGGCCCATTACTTTATGACGATATTTTCCTGGTTTCCATAAAAGTAAAGCCTACCAATAATTTTAAAATATACTTGGATGCAGATAGCGGCCTGGGTATAGAAAAATGCATTAAAATAAACCGGGCCCTGTATAAGATCATGGAAGAAATGGGTATGTATCCCGAAGGTGATTTTTCACTGGAAGTGAGCAGCCCGGGACTGGATGAACCCCTGAAACTGCTGAGGCAATATAAAAAGAATATTGGCCGGGATGTGGAACTGACCATGAAAGACGAAGTAAAAAAAGAAGGAAAACTTACAGCAGTAACAGACGAGAATATAACCATTGAGTATACAGCAGGAAAAGGGAAGAAAGCGATCGTGCAGACAGAAGACATTCCTTTTGACAGCATAAAGCAAACCAAAGTACAGATCAAGTTTTAATTGTTAAATAAAAACCCCAACCCCGGCGGGGAAATAAATCCCGATCGCTATCGGGAAAATAGCCGGAGAGGAATATGGCAAGTATTAATTTAATTGACTCATTTCAGGAATTTAAAGACGCGGAAAACATTGACCGGCCTACACTGATGAAGGTTATGGAAGATGTGTTTAAGACACTGATCCGTAAAAAATACGGAAGTGACGAATGTTTTGACGTTATTGTGAACGATCAGAAGGGTGACCTCGAGATCTTCCGCCGCCGCACGATTGTGGACGATGACGATCTGTATAATACCCTTACCGAAATTGAGTACAAGGACGCCATTAAGATAGAGCCTGATTACCAGGTTGGTGAAGAATTGTATGAAGAAGTTGATATTCAGAAAGAATTCGGTCGTCGTGCCATTTTAGCCGGTAAACAAACACTGGCTGCACGTATCAACGATTTGAAGAAGAATATACTGATAAAAAAATACGAAGAGCGTGTAGGTGAAATTGTAAGCGGAGAGGTTTACCAGGTTTGGAAAAAAGAAGTGTTGTTGCTGGATGAAGAAGGGAACGAAATGTTGCTTCCTAAATCTGAGCAGATACCTTCAGATTATTTCAAGAAAGGTGAAAATGTAAGAGGCGTTGTAAAAAAAGTGGAATTAAAGAACAGCCAGGCTGTAATTATTATATCACGTACCAGCCCTGTGTTCCTGGAGAAACTGCTGGAAATTGAAGTGCCCGAGATATTTGACGGCCTGATTGTTGTTAAGAAAATTGTACGTGATCCGGGAGAAAGGGCCAAGGTTGCCGTGGAAAGCTATGATGACAGGATCGATCCGGTAGGTGCCTGCGTGGGTATGAAAGGAAGCCGTATTCACGGTATTGTTCGTGAACTGAAGAATGAAAATATTGACGTAATAAACTGGACCAGCAATACCCAGCTGATGATACAACGTTCATTGACGCCTGCCAAGATCACCAGTATGGAACTGGATAATGAAAAGATGCACGCCAATGTTTACCTGAAACCCGACCAGGTTTCGCTGGCCATTGGACGCAGGGGCGTTAACATTAAACTGGCCTGCGAACTGACCGGTTATGAAATTGATGTATTCCGCGATAACGAAGGCGAGGTTGAAGAATTTGATATTGACCTGGATGAATTCACCGATGAAATTGAACCATGGGTAATTGACGAACTGAAAAGGGTTGGTTGCGATACAGGACGTTCTGTATTGGAATTAACCGCAGAAGAGCTGGAACGCAGAACAGACCTGGAAAAAGAAACTATAGAAGAAGTAAGAAGAATATTGACTGAAGAATTTGGAAAAGAATAAGAACAGGATTTTAAATTACGGAGAAGGTTTATTTAGAATACTAAAAAGAAAAATCAGCCCGATTTTCGATACAGGGCAAACAAAAAAACGAATGTCAGAAGTAACAACACCCAGGTTAATGGCTGCGGCCAAGGAGTTTAACATAGGTAAAGATACCTTGATAGACTTTCTTGTGTCCAAAGGTTTCAATGAGAGCCTGAACCCAAGCTCAAAACTTACTGAAGCAATGTACACTGCATTGCAGATTGAGTATAAGGGAGAAAAGGCAGCGCACGAAAAAGCGATGCTGATCGATCTGCCTAAAGGCGCAGGAGCTAACGAGGTTAAAAAGAAAAAAGACGAGCAGGACCTTTCCTTCAATAAAAAAGACAGCAAGGCAAAACCGGCAGAGGAGCCAAAACCGGCTGAACCTGTTGCAGCTGAGGTGGTTGAACCGGTAAAAGAAGTTATTAAGGAAGATGTTAAGGAAACAGAAACACCGGGATTGACCAAGGTTAAAGCACCCGAGCTGGAAGTTCCCAAAGTGCTCGATAAGATAGACCTTGATAAGATCGATTCTTCTACCAGGCCTAAAAAATCTGCTAAAAAATCTACAGAAAAAGACGAGGATAAGAAAGCTGAAACCCCTGTTGCTGCAGAGCCGGTAAAATCAGAACCGGTTGTTGCGAAGGTTGAGGAGGTTAAGGCTGAGGAAAAGACGGAAGATACGGCGCCTGTTATTGAAAACATCAAGGCTAAAAAATTAGTTGGTCCAAAGATCATGGGTAAAATTGAATTACCCGTTGATAATGATACCAGGCCTAAAAAAGGCACACTGGATGAAAAGCGCAAACGCAAGCGCATCCCGATGGAAAAGAAACCAGGTGAAACGCCTCAGTCTCAGCCATCAACACAAAACAGGAGGCCGGGTGGCAGTACGGTTGGTACGGGTGCTTCTAACAGGGCCGGTGGCGGCAGGTTTAGCAGGCCGGCAACAGGTACACCGGGAACCGGGCGCAGGGAAGACAAAGTAATTGACGCAAAAGAGATACAGGATAAACTGAAGGAAACACAGGCTAAACTGGCCGGAGCAGGTGGACGTGGAAAGAGCCTGAAAGCAAAATATCGCAAAGCAAAAAGGGATGAGCATGCTGAACAGGCAGGAATGGGAGGAGAAGAAAGCAACAAACTGCAGGTAACTGAGTACATCTCGGTAAGTGAGCTTGCCGGTTTAATGGACGTAAGTTTTGCAGACGTTATCAGCAAATGTATGAGCCTGGGTATTATGGTTTCCATTAACCAGCGCCTGGAAGCGGATGTGATAGAACTGGTTGCCAGTGAATTTAATTATGAAGTAGAGTTTATCGGTGTTGAAGATGCCGGTGAACTGGATATGGATATAGAAGAAGACAGCGAAGAAGACCTGAAACCAAGAGCACCTATTGTTACCATTATGGGTCACGTAGATCATGGTAAGACTTCCTTACTCGATTATATACGCAACACCAACGTTATTGCCGGTGAGGCCGGGGGTATTACCCAGCATATTGGCGCTTACGAGGTAACATTACCAGATGGAAGAAATATTACATTCCTGGATACACCTGGTCACGAGGCCTTTACAGCCATGAGGGCACGTGGTGCCAAGGTTACGGATATTGCCGTGATTGTGGTAGCTGCCGATGATGCGGTGATGCCGCAAACAAAGGAAGCCATTTCGCACGCCCAGGCCGCAAATGTGCCGATGATCTTTGCCATCAACAAAATGGATAAGGACGGAGCCAATCCCGAAAAGATCAAGGAACAACTTGCCGGTATGAATGTACTGGTAGAAAGCTGGGGTGGTAAATACCAGAGCCAGGAGATCAGTGCCAAGAAGGGTCAGAACATTGATCTGCTGATGGAGAAGATCTTGCTGGAAACAGATATTCTTGAATTAAAGGCAAATCCCGACAGGGAAGCCAATGGTACTGTAATTGAAGCAACGCTTGATAAAGGTCGTGGTTATGTTGCCACCATCCTGGTACAGAACGGAACCCTGAAAGTGGGTGATATGATCGTATCAGGTCAGTACTTTGGAAAGGTAAAAGCCATGTATAACGAAAGGAACCAGCGTGTAGATGCGGCTCCTCCGTCAACCCCTGTTTTGATATTGGGATTGAATGGTGCGCCACAGGCCGGTGAAACCTTTAAGGTATATGAAAATGAAAGCGATGCAAGGGCAAACGCCTATAAGCGTGGACAGCTTTTACGTGAGCAGGGAATGCGTGCAAGGAAACATATAACACTGGATGAGATCGGACGTCGTTTGGCTTTGGGAAGCTTTAAAGAGCTGAATGTAATTATTAAAGGTGACGTGGATGGATCTGTGGAAGCATTAAGTGACTCTTTACAAAAACTCAGTACTGCTGAGATCGTAATCAAAGTTATTCATAAAGCCGTGGGTGCCATTACCGAAAGTGATGTTACCCTGGCAAACGCATCAGATGCCATCATCATTGGTTTTAATGTAAGGCCATCTATGCAGGCAGCTAAATTAGCCGAGCAGGAAGCGATCCAGATCAAATTGTATTCTATCATTTACAACGCTATTGAAGAGATCAAGAGTGCGATGGAAGGTATGCTGGAGCCAAGTGTTGAAGAAAAGATACTGGCTAATGTGGAGATACGGGAGGTTTACAAATTTGATAAAGCCAGCGTGGCGGGTTGTTTTGTACTGGATGGTAAAATGGCCAGGAACAACCGAATCAGGCTTATCCGTGATGGTATTGTAATATTTACCGGTGAACTGGGAAGTCTGAAGCGTTTTAAAGATGATGCCAAGGAAGTTACATCAAGTATGGAGTGTGGTTTAACCATCCGTAATTATAACGATATTAAAGTAGGCGATATAGTAGAAGCATTTGAAGAGATCGAGGTGAAACGTACGCTGTAAAAGAAGTCATAGGTCATTAGTCATTGAAAGAATTCGGCTTACTGCTTTTTTCTGCTGACTACTAATGACCATTGACTCATGACTTTCCTTTCTCAATCTTTTGTTAAATGAATATATGCGCAGGCTGGGTTTTAAAACAGAGGGTTACTTTTGAAACTGTTCTGGTACAGACTGAATACAGAACAGAACGAATAAAATTAATTTGATGAAGCATTATTTACTATTACTGGTTGGATCTTTTACGTTTATATCTGCATCTCTTGCACAAAACAGTCAGCCCAAAAAGGTAGTTGCCGATAAAATTGTTGCTGTTGTAGGCGACAAGGTTATCTTAAAAAGTGATATTGATAACAGTATCATTGATATGCAGCGCCAGAATATTGAGATCCCGCCCAACGCACGCTGCTCTATGCTGGAACAGGCCATGGGAATTAAAGCCCTGGTATTACAGGCCGAAAAAGATTCATTGCCAGTTACGGACGAAGAGGTGGAAACCATTATTGACAACAGGATACGCAGTTTTATAGCTCAGTTTGGTTCCAAGGACGAACTGGAAAAAGTTGCCGGTAAGACCATTTACCAGCTTAAAGAAGATTTCAGGGAACCGATACGTGACCAGGAACTTGCAAAAGCCATGCGTAATAAAGTGGTTGAAAATGTACGCATCACCCCTAAAGAAGTAAATGAATTTTACAACAAGATCCCAAAAGACAGCCTGTTCCTGTACGAAAGTGAAGTGGAGATCAGCCAGATCGTGATCTTCCCCAAGGCACACCGGGATGCAGAGGAATACGCTATTGAACAATTAAAAGATATCAAGGCCCAGGTTGAATCAGGAAAGAGTGACTTTGCTTCACTTGCCAGCATTTACACAATGGATCCGGGTAGCAAGGAAACCGGCGGTCAATATGATGTTAACCGTTATTCAAAAGAACTTGACCCGGTATGGCTGGGTAAAGCATTCACTTTAAAGCCGGGCCAGATATCCAATCCTTTCAAAACAAGGTTTGGCTATCATATCATGCAGCTTGTAAGCCGTGCCGGTGATGATGCTTCTGTAAGGCATATATTGATCATACCCCAGGTTACCTCATTCGAAATAAAAGAGGGCATGAGCAAGCTGGATTCAATACGTGACCTGCTGGTTGCAGGTAAAATGGATTTTGGTGCTGCCGTTTCCAAATTCAGTGATGATGAACAAAGCAAATTTACTGCGGGCCAGATAACCGGAAGGGATGGAAGTACCTATGTTACCATTGACCAGCTTGATAAGGACATGGTTGCCATGTTGAAAGACCTTAAAGTAGGACAGTATTCTCATCCAACCGAATATATTGATGAAAGAGGTAAAAAGGGTGTTCGTCTGGTATATTTAAAAACAAGAACAGAGCCACACCGCGAAAACCTGAAGGATGATTATAACCGGGTGGCACAACGTGCACTTGAAGAGAAAAAGAATGAAGTGCTGGAAGAATGGTTCAATAAAAAGGTAGTAACGTATTATATCCTGGTAGATGATGAATACAAATCCTGCCCCGAAATGGCCAGGTGGTTGCCTGCAACAAAGAAATAAAGAATGAACAATATTAAACCAAAGCGTTCCGGATACCGACCGGAACGCTTTGGTTTTTAATACCTTTGCCCATATACTAAATACAGAAGATTGATAGAAACTAAAAAAATAATAAGACAGGAGGAGCAGGCCATACTGGTGGGCCTGGTTTATAAAGAGCAAACCGAGACCATGGTAAACGAATACCTGGAAGAGCTGGCTTTTTTAGCCGAGACTGCCGGGGCCATTGCAGTAAAAAGGTTCACCCAAAAACTGCCGCACCCCGATAGCAAGATATTTGTGGGTAAGGGAAAACTGGAAGAAATTAAACAATATATACAGCTGAAGGGCAATATCAGCCTGGTGATATTTGATGATGAACTTACGGGTTCCCAGATCCAGAATATTGAAAAAGAACTGAACGTTAAAACCATTGACCGAAGCGACCTGATACTGGATATTTTTGCCAGCAGGGCCAAAACTGCCCAGGCAAAAACGCAGGTAGAGCTTGCACAGTACCAGTATATTTTACCCCGCTTAAAAGGTATGTGGAAACACCTTGAACGCCAGGGCGGTGGTGTGGGAACCAGGGGGCCCGGTGAAACGGAGATAGAAACTGACCGTCGTATTGTTAAGGATAAAATAAGTTTACTGCGGAAGCGGCTAACCGAAATTGACAAACAGGCTTTTACCCAACGAAAAGATCGTGGTGAATTTATACGGGTGGCCCTGGTAGGTTATACCAATGTGGGCAAATCTACTTTGATGAATATTTTAAGCAAGAGCGAAGTATTTGCCGAAAACAAGTTATTTGCCACACTGGATACTACTACCCGTAAAGTGGTTTTTGAGCAAACCCCGTTTTTACTGAGTGATACGGTAGGATTTATCCGGAAACTGCCCCACCACCTGGTTGAAAGCTTTAAAAGTACACTGGATGAAGTACGGGAGGCAGATGTACTGCTGCATGTAGCAGATATTTCGCATCCTCAATATGAAGAACAGCTGAATGTGGTAAATAAAACCCTGGCAGAACTGGGTGCCGGGGATAAGCCCGTGATCACTATTTTTAATAAGATGGACCGGTACGAGGAACTTGCTTTTGACCAGTGGCTTGACCCGGCCGTGAAGATTGAGATACTGGACGACCTGAAACAGCGCTGGCAAAATGAGACCAAGGGTCATTGTGTTTTCATTTCGGCTACCGAACGTACAAACCTGGACAAACTGAGGCAGGTAATTCTGAATGAAGTAAGGGAAATGTACCGGATACGTTACCCGTATAAAGCTGAATTCTTTTATTGATACCAGAAACCATGTCAATAGCATCAAACCCAAACAGGTATAAAATAGCCGATAATATATCCGGGATCTGTTTCAATGACCGGGGCTTAACGGAGATTAACATAAACGGTAAAATAATATGCCTTGCCAGACAGCAGGACCAGCTTTTTGCCTGTGCCCAAAAATGCCCGCACGCAGGTGCCTTACTGGCTAATGGCCACCAGGACGCCCTTGGAAACCTGGTTTGCCCCCTGCATAAATACAGATTCAGCCTGAAAAATGGCCGCAATGTAAGTGGTGAAGGCTATCACCTGAAGACATTTAAGGTAGAACTGGCAGCAGATGGTGTTTTTGTATGGCTGGAGGATACTAATCTCTTTGGGTAACTCTTCTACCCGGCTTATACCTACAATTACCTATCATCTGGTAATTGACTCTAAATCGTATTCTTTCACTATTTGTATTTTAAGGAAATAAACAAATATAAACAGCTGGTTATTTGTTATTAAGGAGAATCTGCTCTGTTAAAAAATTATTAACGAAAAATTTTTTGTTAACAAAAATGAAATATCTTTCCACATTGTTGCTTTGTGCGACATGCCCAAAATATAACCTAAACACTGTTTATGAGAAAGATCTACCTTCTTGTCATTGCTGCCCTACTTTTATTTAACAGCAATAGTTTTGCCCAATGTTTAACTGCCGGTAACGGCCAGTGGCCAACTGCTACTTTTGTGCCTACCTGTACAGGATCCCCCGAAACCATTACCACTGTAGGTTTTGCCGGCGAGTATAGTGTAGTTACTGTAACAAACGGTGTAACTTATACATTCACCAGCTCAATCGCTACTGATTATATAACTGTGGGTAATACAGCCGGAACCATTGCTTATGCATTTGGTACCACACCTGTTGTATGGACAGCAACTTTCTCTGGTGACATTCGTTTTTACACCCACGTAAATGCGGCCTGTGCAGAAAATACTACCTCAAGAACAAGGGCTATACAATGTTCGCTGCCGGCTTGTGTGGCTCCTGCCAATTCACCAACAGGACTGGTGCTTACACCAATTTCTCCGTCACAGATTAATGGTAGTTTTACTGCAGCAGCAGGCAGCCCGAGTGGATACCTGGTTGTGAGATATCCTGCAGGCAGCGCTACAACCAACCCTGTAAACGGTACAACTTATACGGCAGGCGGTTCACTGGGAGCAGGTAAAATTGTATCATCGGCGGCGGTTACTACCTTTAGTGCTACCGGCCTGGCACCATCAACTGCTTACGATTTTTATGTTTACTCTTATAATAATACGGCCTGTACCGGGGGCCCAGTGTATAAGCTAACAGCCCCACTTACTGGAACATCAACCTCGCAGGCCTGTGCGGGTTTAGCGGCAGGAACATATACAGTAGGACCAACAGGAACCTATGCTTCACTAACAGCAGTTGCAACTGCTTTATCTGGAGGAACTGCAGGCCCGGTAATTTTTGAACTGCAGTCTACCTATGTAAGTTCGGTAGAAACCTTTCCGATAAACTTTACATCAGCAGGCTGCCCTATAACAGGCGGTGTTACTATACGCCCACAGGCAGGCGCTACAGCACTTTCTATTACAAGTGCCAATACAACCGGTACCATCAACCTGAATGGTATCAGCAATATTACTTTTGACGGTCGTGCAGGTGGTGTTGGCGCATCGCAATTAACGATCAGCAATACCGCCACGGCAGGATATACTGTTCAGTTCATTAACAGTGCTACTTTCAATACAATTAAATACTGTACAGTTTCGGGTGTAAATACCGGAACAGCCAGTGGTGTGATATTCTTTAATAATGCAGTAGGCCTGACAACAGGTAACAGCAATAATACCAT
>JBJTMN010000086.1:0-4162 GCA_046070545.1 Ferruginibacter sp. | reverse complement strand
ACGGCTGTCATGGCTGCATCGGCTTTTTTTGCATCGGCAGCTGCCTGCATATTCATTTCCAGTTGTGTTTGCGCATGGCTGCCCAGCTGTGCAAATAAAAAAAGGCAGGCAAAGATCAAAGGCTTCATGTTATCTGGTTTTGATTTTTATTATTTATAATCTAAGCGCCATGCCCTGCCCGTTTCCGGTAGCCTCCCTTCAGGTCATACACTTTCCTGAAACCCATATGCTTCATTTTACGGGCTGCCAGCGGGCTGCGATGGCAGGTCTGGCAGTATACCAGCACCAGCCTGTTCCTGTCCAGGCTGTCAATATCGCGGCCAATATGAAAGTCCAGGTAACTGAAATTAACAGCACCGGGTACATGCGCACGCCTGTATTCCGCCGCAGTACGTACATCGATGAGGTAATAATTGCTGCTGTCCTTCAAAACGGCTGCGTATGCTGCAGGGCTTAGTTTGCTGTACGAAAAATCTTTGTTGCTCCGCACCGAAAAACAGCCGGTAATGAAATACAGGAATATGAGCAGTATGAATTGGTGCCGCAACTTCATGATACAAGTTAATAATTTATCTGGTCTTGATTGATCTCATTTTACCGTTGCCTGAAAGTGCTGCGGCTAACAGCAAGTTGTTAATACCCGGACATATTTAACTGGCGGATTGCATAAAATAAAAATTAAAATCCCCCAATCGCAGGTAGTACTACCTGTTTTTTAAAACCCATAATCCGTATTCCTACCCTCAAACAATTCAGCAGGTTCTGCCATTTTTGAGCTACATAACAGGCAAGGTAAGCTGGTATACTGCAGGCTTACGGGCCTGGCTTTAATTACTAAAACAATCATGTTATGAAACCTGCGAAATTTAAATGGAAGAACACAGTCCTGGTAACCGGCTTCTTACTCCTTTTTGCATGGGGATGCCATTTTACACAGGAATTGTTGCCGGCAGATCCAAAGAGCACCTGCGGCAATCTGATCACAACAACCGAGTTCAACAGCTGGTTTGTATCAGGCACAGCTGCACTGAACGGGGCTGTAAACCCGGCCAACAGCATCACATTTGCCAACACCCCCAACTGTAGTTTTTACAAATGGTCCGAGCAGATGTTCCTCTGGCTCACTTCACCTGCTACCGGTGCTTATGGCAGCAACGGGATGGTAATGACCTCCCCGGCTTTTTATGATGTTTCACTGCCCGACCCTACCACCGGTGAAAGAACCTTTTTACCTCACCAGTCCGGTTTTGTAAGGCCTTTTAACCTGCGTACCGCACAAAGAGGCCAGCTTGACCTGCCCGTAATGCTTGAAAAGAATACGCTGAACCTGCTGCAGGTATTGCCGCAAAATGTATCAGCAACCGGCAACCCCATTGTGCTGGACGGTACCGGCAAACAACGTGCAGTAAGGTCCATAGAAGCCAAAGATGTGAACAGGCCCGTATTTACCGATATTGAAGGAAAGGTTATTGAAGGCGCCCGTGCATTTATTGAACCACAACTACAGGATAAAGCGCTACGGCTGAATGATAAGATGCGGAAGTTTGAAAAATTTGACCGGTCGGCCCTGGTACAAAAGATCATCCTCGATAAAAAAGTATTCCTGCTGGATGCTTTTGGCAAACTGCACGAAACAGAGCAGGGACAAAGTGGTGGTGAAGTGTTGATGGCGCAGAACGGTTCGCTGGTGTATTATTCATTAACGGTAAACAATGTATTCATGTTGCACCGCACCATGCAGGGAGCTACAGTAGCGCCCAATACGGCCTTTCCTACTACGCAGGCCGATATCAATGCCATTTCTGCTTTTGCAGCTGCCCATAACCGTTCACCTATTGTAGATTCACAGGCCCTGGCCATTGAGATCAAATGCGCCTGGGTTGAAGCAAAGGGGCTTCCCGATTCCAATAAATTCATACGGGTCAGAGCCACCATACCAGTGTACGATAAAAGCAACCCCAACGATTGGGTGCCTACTGGTACCAAAACGGTTGAACTGGCCATGGTAGGAATGCACGTGGTGGGCAGTACCATCAGCCATCCCGAAATGCTGTGGGCCACTTTTGAACATGTAAGCAGCGCCCCCGCAGCTACCTATAACTACATTAACACGTCTAACAGTTCTATCAATGTACCGCAAAATACAACCGGCTTCTGGGTATTTTGTGCCCCCAATGCAGCCGCCCCTTTTAATGAACAGCATAATGAAATGAACGGAACGCATATTGTACCTGTCAGCGGCTTCAGCATCAGCCCAAGCAATATCAGGCGGGAGAAGCCTTTTGGCAAAGATGGATCCGCAGATGCCAGTAATGCTGAAGTGATCAGCACGAACAATGCAGTACGCTCAAAAATGGATCCAGCCGATGTACGCATCAACTACATCCAAACCGGTACTACCTGGTTTATACCGAACAGCACAACACAGGTAGGCACCAATAAGCTGGCCAATACCACCATGGAAACATTTGTGCAGGGAAGCAATTGCTTTTCCTGCCACTCGGGCCGAACGGTGGATGTAAGCCATATTTATACCGATACCAAACCCTTATTTTAATATACCCGGAATATAAAAAGATCACAAAAGCTTTGTTGAAAGCTTTTGTGATCTTCTATTTAATGAGTGCTAACGGGAACGAATATGGCAGCTTGTCAAGCTCCTATGGCCCGGGCTGACTGCTTAAGCTACAGGCATGTTTGCGTTCTGTACCACAAACAAAAACTGATACTTACAACTCGATGTTATCAAAATAAACAGTTTTTATGCTGGTTTAGTTTTATACGAGCCGGGAGAGCACGGTTAAAACAGCCCTACTCTTTTCCAATACACACTATTTTATTACCGGCATTCAGGGTATACACAATGGTACTTTGTACATGAATGGCCGTATCGGCCTGCATTCGTTGTACTTCAAAAAATGTTTGTACACGGTAAGTGTTTTTTGCAATGGCTGTTACAGACTGTATGGTATTTTTAGAGTACCTGTTCTTTGTCCAGTAATCCTTGTAAAAGTCTATGATCTTCCGTTTACCGGGGTCTTCCATTTTCCAGTAACAGGCAATGGTATCTGCCAGTAGTGCTTTCAGTTGCAAACTATCCCTTGTATCTTCTGCCTGAATATAATTGCGTATGACCGCTGTTTGCTGTTTTACAACGGCCCGTGACTGATGAAAATGGTTGTTGCAGGAGAGCAATAGCAAAAATGTTACAGGATATAAACAGCTGCGATGCATGGGCGTCAATTTTTTGATGCATGCTAAATTACAACAACCCACCGGCGCAATGCAATATGCTTATAGCTCAGCAGCCGGCCCGGCATCCTTGCTTTTATTTGCCTCAACAACCTGTATGCAGATCAAGTGGTGAAATATGTTCACTTCATAAAATACAGCTGCTTCCTCATATGGTTTTAAGCTCATCATCACCTGGTTGTATTGGCCGGATGCCGGCCCCAGTCAACATCAACATGCCTCAAACTTCATCCGCAACCCGTCTTTCGGATGCTGTATGGGGATATGCGTATAAACCGGTTGATAGTTGCGGGGTAAATTCCAGCTATAATTTTTCAACAGGTGATACATCACCAGTTTCATCTGCAGATCGGCGAATACATGCCCCAAGCAAAAATGCTGCCCGGCTCCAAAGGGCGCATAGGCATGCGGACATTTTTTATGTTCACTTACACCGGCAGCAAAACGGTTCGGGTCAAATGTTTGCGGGTTGCTGAAATAAGCGGCGTTATTATGGTTATGATACAGCAGCAAGGTTACATGCGTGCCCTTGGGTATATGGGTGCCTTCAAACTGCATATCCGTTTGTGCCCTGCGGGGGATCAGTATCAGCGGGGGATGCATGCGCAGGGTTTCCTTGATCACCCATCCCGTTTGTTCCAGTGCATCCAGGTTTTGCTGTATGGCCCGGCCACCGGCAGTGCTGTCCATATGTACAGTCCTGCATTCGTCCCTTAACGCTTGTTGCCAGTTTTGATGAACTGCCAGATGGCGGCATTTTGCGCAATAAAAAAGGCGAGGCTTTTATGGAGAAATATGATGACCGTAAAGACCTTGCTCCTCGCGATATAGTGGCCCGAGCCATTGACAGCGAAATGAAAATTGACGGTACCGAAAATGTGTACCTCGATTGCCGACACATGGACCTCGA
>JBJTMN010000085.1:0-2992 GCA_046070545.1 Ferruginibacter sp. | reverse complement strand
CAGTTCGGCAGTAAGCCAGTTATAATCCTTTTGTTGTGCAGCAATATCGGTTAGCTGTGTAAGGTTTTTTAAATCAGTTGAAGTATACAGTTCGCTTTTGCCAAAATTGGCACGCTGCACAATATACTGTTCTGCTGTTTTGGCTTTTACCGGGTTGGCAAAACTGTAAGGGCCATCGGTGAGTAAAACCGGATCGGCAACTTCATTTACTTTTTTGCTGTAGAAGCCCCCGTACTTGCTTGTTTTATCCTGGGAACGCAATAGAATCGTTTCATCTGCATTGATAAAACGTTTATCCCTGTCGAGGTTTACGTAATTAAAAACTATCTTATTTTTTTTGCCAAAACCATTGGTGATGTTTTTGGGTTGCTCTATGCCGTTAGGATCTGTCTGCCAGATATCGTATACATCATTGATCAGGAAATACTGGTCATTACTTGTCCAGCCCGTAAAGCCTGCCTGGCCTGGATAGTCAGGCATATCATTTTCCACGTCATACAGTGGTTCTTTGATTTTATCACTGATGTTTTTAGTAACACCGGTTGTACTGTTCCATACAAAATAGTTTTTGGTATCCGGCTCGTACCAATACACATATTTACCGGCAGGTGATGGATTGAAATTGGCCAGTGAAGCGGCTTTGATCAGGCGACGGGAACCATCTGCCGTGCTGATGGCATAAGCTGTAGTTTTAACCCTTCCTTCCCATTGTGCGGCGATGCGGTTGCCTTTACTGCTTTCGGCCAATACCCAATCTGCATTGCCTTCATCTGCCAGGGTGATATTCTCTGCATCATCGGCGCCAAGCTGCACTACCCTGTTATCTCCGGGTTTCATGACAGCAGTATAGCTGCGTTTTTGTTCGTTAGGTAAATTTTTAAGCTGCTGGGGTTGCAGGTAATCATCGTTATAATGCCATACATCCAGGCGGGCCAGTTCAAAATCAACCAGCGTGGTATCTTTTGCCGGTGTGATGGGCGCTGTGCCGAAAAATAATTTCTTTCCATCCCGGCTGAATTTTACTGCCCCGTTCTCACTGATGGTAAACCCGATCTGCATGCCTACGGTATTTTTTTCTGCAACCAGTTTAGCACTATCTTGTCCGGCCGTGTAATACCAGAGTTTGTAAAATTTCTGCAGGGCTTTGGTACTGCTGTCACGCTCAACCACAAAGGCAAGCTGTGTTCCTTCTTCATCAAAGCTGAAATTCTTTGCGTCATTGAGGCTGCGCATGATGGTATCGGTTTTATCGGCAGCAAGGTTATACAATAATACATAAGCAACACTGTTACTGTCTTTACCGGCTTTGGTGGTTTTAATCACCAGCTTTGTTCCTTTTTTGTCAAAACTATAATCGCTTACCAGTTTAAAGGTTTTTTCTTTTCCGTCGCTCAGCCTCCTTACAACCAGGTCGGTTCCTTCTGCCCCTGCACCATTACCGGAAGCATCATCGCCTTCTGCATCCCTGTTCAGATCTGCTGGATAGGTTTCGTCTTTCCCTTTTTTAATGATCTCTTTAACCGCTTTATTGGCAGCGCCGATCATTTCTTCTTTGGTAAGATTTTGTGCATTGACCGATTCTATTGATTTACGGATAACAGAATCTGCCAGCTTCACCAGCATATCAATATTTGCTTTGGCAGAATCGATCACCGGTTTCTTTATTTTCTTTGTAGTATCGGGCAAAGCCTTCTCCAGCTGGTAAGCCAGGTAACCAAAACCCTTTTCTGCTGTCTTAAATCCCTTAACCCTGGCATACTTCACTACTCCTTCCTTACCCAGTTCAACAATACCGATCGAATCTTTCGTCATATCATCGGCTTTCTTCTTTTTAATTTTTGCCTGCCGGGTTTCCTGGAAGACGGGTTTTATTTTAAAAACAACAAAGCGGCTGTCTTCAGTAATTACAGCGCCATAGCCCCGTGCAATTATTTTTTTCTCCTGTGTTGCCAGGTTCTGAATGACCAGGTCGCCATCTCCTTCCTGCGGGTTAATGGCATACACTGCATACCGGCCATCATTGCTGATGGATCTTTCACCTGCACTTTTCCAGCCATCGTAAACAGCATGGTCTAAAGGTTTTTTCATTTGAGCTGAAACAGCAGTGCTGAGAAACAGCAATACAGGCATTACAATTTTCTTCATACAGTTAATTTGGGTAATAAAGTTATTGGAAATGACGGACAATAACCGCCTTGTCTGAGAATATTGCCGGGAAGGCGAAAAGACGGAAATTATTGCAGTACCAGAAATATAATAGCAGACGACTTACAGGCTTACCGGCAAAAATTAGTCTTCAAGGAATCCCCATTCCGTGCGAAGCGTTTCCAGCTTTTCACCTTCCAGCTTTAGTGTATCATAATGCCCTGCATTATTCTTTTGACGGAACGCCTCGTATAAACTAACTGCACAGGCCACCGAAATATTCAGAGACTTGATGATGCCAACCTGCGGTATGATGAAATTTCCATCGGCCATACCAATGATCTCTTCACTTACGCCGCTGTGTTCGTTACCAAATACCAGGCAAACAGGTTCGGTCAAATTAAGATCATGTAGCCCAACAGCATCGCTGCTTAAATGGGTAGTGTAGATCTTTTTGTAGTGTTTCCGCAGTTCAGTAAAACATTCAGCGGCATTGGTGTATTGGTGTACCGTTAACCATTTAGCTGCACTGGAAGAGCTTTTGGCACCCCATTTTTTATGCGGCGGGATTTTTGTGTTCAGAATATAAATATCCTGAAGTCCAACTGCATCGCAGGTTCGCATAACTGCCGAAATATTATGCGGATCAAAAACATTTTCCAACAATACCGTCAGGTCTGGCTGGCGTTTATTTAATACAGATGTAAGGCGTTCGTATCTTTCTGGAGTCATACTGCAATTTAAACAGAATGCATTAATTAAATCGAATTACACGAATTACGCGAATTACACTAATTTTTCTCAGTTCGTGTAATTCGTGCTAAAAATTCGTGTACCCATATTAATC
>JBJTMN010000084.1:0-2035 GCA_046070545.1 Ferruginibacter sp. | reverse complement strand
CATTTCACCTCTCATGTATCGTTCTGTCGCTTCCAAAAGTAAAATATCATCCATCTTATTGTCCGTTTTTATACTGTGCAAAAAATAATTTCTTCAATCGTACCAGGCATTTGTATTTCTGGGTCTTGGCATTGTCGGCATTGGTATATCCAAATTCTACTGCTATTTCCTGCATATTTTTTTTCTGAATATAATATGCGTCTAATAAACTTTTACAGGGCTCCCCAATTTTATTCATGGCCGTTTCCATTAATATAAAATCGGTATTGTGCTTTTCATGTATTTCCAGGTCTTCTTCTACGGCTACTGTATCTTCAACATTTTCAATAAGACTGCCATAACGTTGCAATTGTTGCAATCTTTTAAGCCAGAGCCGCCTGCAAACCGAATATATATATGTCTTTAACTGGCAATTCAGTTCAAAACTCCCCGAAACAGCTTTTTCATATATAACGATCATCGCTTCCTGGAAAATATCCCTTGCCTCGTCACTATTACCATTATTGTTAAGTATAAAAGCCTGAATCATAGGGTAGTTATCCCGATAAATAGCTTCAACAACCGATCTGTCGTTTAAGGCCAAACCCTCCAGCAACTGTTTTTCCTGTTCTAAATTGATCACTTGCTATATATTTATTAATACGTTTATCTGCAATTTGTAACCCAAAAACAACGAAAATAAACTTTTTAAAAAAACTTGGGTTACCTTTTCTAATTCCCGGTATAAATATCAAATTATAATTTTAAAATTTAAACAAAACACAAAATGAAAAAAGTAATCTTGGCTTTAGCGATCGTATCTGTATCTTTCGCTGCTTGCAACAACAACGAAAAGAAAGAAGAAGCAACTCCAGCTGCTGATACAACTAAAGTTGAAGCTCCAGCTCCAGTTGATACAACTAAAGCTCCAGTTGCTGATACAACTAAGAAGAAGTAATTCAATACCGGTTGATCGCTTGTTTTATACACCGGTTAATAAGATCTTAAATGGACAAGCAATCGAATTTGCCCCGCTTATTTTAAGTGGGGCATTTTTTTGTTATTTAAACAGGAAACCCTACTTTTGGTTAACAATGACAAACAAAAGCACAAATACCTGGTTTTATTTTAGCTACTATTTTACAAATAGACCGGGGAGCCTTTGTTAAAACTGAACTAAAACAGACTAACATAAAAAGTCCCCCGACAAAATCGGGGGATTTTTAATTTAATACCATGCGAAAAAAAGTTTCTATACAGGGCTTTGAAGGATGCTTTCACCAGGTGGCGGCAAAAGAGTACTATGGGGATGATACCGAAGTGATCTGTTGCTCCACTTTTAAGGAAGTGGTTAAAAATACGGCTGCCAGCAAATTATCTGACGGAGGAATTATGGCTATAGAAAATTCCATAGCAGGCAGCATTTTGCCTAATTTTAACCTGCTTGTAAAAAACAATGTAAAGATCATAGGAGAAGTTTACCTGCAGATAAAACAACAACTGCTGGTAAACCGTGGAGTGAAGCTTGAAGATATCAAAGAAGTGCATTCGCATTATATGGCTATTCAGCAATGCAGTGGCTTTTTAGATAAGTATAACTGGAAATTAGTGGAAACGGAAGACACGGCCCTTAGTGCCAAACACATTCACCAGTACAAAAACAAACATGCTGCAGCTATTGCCGGTAAACTGGCTGCTGAAATTTATGGACTGGATATCATAGCTCCCAATATTCAAACCCTTAAGAACAATTACACCCGTTTTTTGATTTTATTACATAAAGATGCACCCAGTGAAATTGATAATGCAGATAAAGCTTCTGTAAATTTTGTTACCGGAAATGAAAAAGGAAGCCTGGCAAAAGTGCTGACTGTCATAGCAAACGAAGGCGTCAATCTTTCCAAACTACAATCAATGCCCATACCGGGCAGTCATTTTAAATACTCATTTCATGCTGATATGGAGTTGCAGAATGAAGATCAGTTCAACAGGCTGCTGGTTAAGTTAAAATCTGTAACCGATGAAATAGCTGTTTTGGGGAAGTACAAAAATGGAA
>JBJTMN010000083.1:0-2932 GCA_046070545.1 Ferruginibacter sp. | reverse complement strand
TCTGCTTACCAATATGGATCGTACGGTGCGTAACACGAATATGTTGTGGTGGCATAAAGAACTATGGCTGATAGATCATGGTGCCTGCCTGTATTTTCATCACAATCCGCAAAACTGGGAAGAACAGGCATTGCGCCCTTTTACCCTGGTAAAGGATCATGTTTTGCTGAAGCAGGCAACAGAACTGGAAGCAGCTGATACGGCTTTTCGTACCATACTTACCAATGAGCGGATCCGGGATATTGTTGACCTGATCCCTGGTGAGTGGCTTGCGGACGACAGCAATTTTCAATCAACCGGAGAGCACCGGAATATGTATGCCCGCTTTTTGGAAACCCGTTTAGCAAATTCACAAATTTTTGTAAAAGAAGCCCAACATGCAGCAAACGCACTTATTTGAATATGCCGTTGTACGTGTTGTACCAAAGGTAGAACGTGAAGAATTTCTGAACGTGGGCGTGATATTGTATTGCAGGGAGCTTCATTTTTTACAGGTACGGTACAGTTTACATGAAGACCGCTTGCAGGTATTTTGCAACCAGGTCGATAAACAGGAACTGTTGCAGAACCTGCAGTCTTTTGAACGCATTTGCAATGGCAGTAAAGATGCCGGGCCAATTGGCAGTCTGGATATTGCCGGCCGCTTCCGCTGGCTTACTGCCACACGAAGTACTATTATTCAAACGTCAAAAGTACATCCCGGTTTTTGCACCGACCCGGGCGAAACCCTTACCAGGCTGTATGCACAGCTGGTATTATAGTTCTCATTTATTATCGGCAAGATTTATCAACAGATGATGGATTTATTCGGCAACAGCACAGACAGTACAAAGAATTTACTCCCGCAGGATGGTATAGTTAATTATTACGGAAAGATATTTACCCGTACAGAAGCAGACCATTACCTGGACAGTTTACTTCATACCATTGAATGGAAAAATGATGAAGCTTTTATCATGGGAAAGCTCATCATCACCAAACGTAAAGTTGCCTGGTATGGCGATACCGGATTCGAATACACGTATTCAAACAGAACAAAGAAAGCATTACCATGGACAAAAGAATTGCAGGAATTAAAATCAAAGGCCGAAGCTGAAACAGGTGAAACCTTTAATGCCTGCCTCCTGAACCTTTACCATACCGGTGAAGAAGGAATGGCCTGGCACAGCGACGGTGAAAAAGACCTGAAAAAGAACGGCGCCATCGGATCCTTAAGTTTTGGGGCTGAGCGAAAATTCTCATTTAAAAATAAGAGCACTAAAGAAACAGTATCCCTGCTTCTTGAACATGGCAGCCTGCTGGTAATGGCAGGTACAACGCAAACCCATTGGCTGCACCGGCTTCCGCCAACAACAAAAACCCTGAAACCCAGGGTGAACTTAACTTTCAGAACCATCATAACAACAAATGAAACCAAATTATAAAACAGCGAGGCTTTTTCTTCGCCCCATGAATGCAGATGATGCCGCTTTTATTTATGAACTGGTAAATACGCCCGGCTGGATAAAATTCATAGGCGACAGAAATGTAAAAAACACCGAAGATGCCGGTAATTATATTCTGAAGATCACCAGCAACCCTGGCATTGCTTACCGGGTTGTAACATTACTGGATACAAAAACGGCTATTGGTATTGTTACTTTTATTAAACGGGATTACCTGGATCACCCGGATATTGGTTTTGCCTTTCTGCCTGCTTACAGCAAACAAGGTTATGCATTTGAAGCGTCAAAAGAAATTTTGCAAGACTTACTGAAAATGGATGAACACAGAACCATTTTGGCCACCACCATTCCGGAAAACAGTTCATCTGTTCACTTATTAAAAAAACTGGGATTCAGTTTCAGCAGGGAGTTCAGTCATGAAGGCCTCGTACTGCAACTCTATGCGATCACTAAAAATCTATAAATTAACCACTGCTGATCTATGACCCATTTTACAAGAACCGATTCTGATAATGCAGATTTTCAAAACCTGGTAGCCTTGCTGGATGCTGACCTGAGGGTAAGGGACGGCGATGAACATATGTTTTATGCCCGGTTCAACAAGATTGCAACTATCCGGAATGCCGTTGTTTGCTATGTTGATGACAAGCCGATCGGGTGCGGGGCATTCAGGGAATATGATACTACGAAAGCTGAGATCAAGAGAATGTATGTGCTACCGGATTATCGCGGCCATGGCATTGCCATGAAGATATTAAACGAACTGGAGCTTTGGGCTGCAGAACTGGGTTACCAGGAATATATGCTGGAAACCGGGAAAAAGCAACCGGAAGCCATCCGTTTATACCAAAAGGCCGGATATACCGTGATACCAAACTACGGGCAGTATAAGGATATTGAAAACAGTGTATGTATGATGAAAACTGTTATGTAAACCACATGCATACTTCAAAATAGTTTGTCCGCCCGGATTGAAGTTTATTTATTTGTATTACTTTGCCGCAAAAATGATCAATATGAAAAAAATAATCCCTGCCCTTTTATTTGCCGTGATCCTTTTAACTGCATCAAATGTGCGTGCGCAAACGAAAACTGCTTATATCAGTGTAAATGACATGGTATCTATCATGCCGGAAACAGCATTGATCAATGGCAAGCTCGATAGTTACAAGAAAGATTCAATTCAGCCGAAGTACAATGAACTGATGGCTCTGTACGAGTCTGACCTTAAAAAATACAACGACTCATTAAATACAACAGCCGCTGTTCACAAACAGCTTGAAGAAGAATTAACACCCATCTATTACCAGCTGCAGAACTGGGATCAGTTAACCAACCAGGCTGTTGAAGCCAAACAAAACGAATTGCTCACGCCGATCTACCGCAAGGTATACGACGCTATAAAACAGGTTGCCAAAGAAAAAGGGTACACACATGTAGCCAATAAAGAAGCCTACCTGGTTGCTCCTGTTGGTGATGACCTGATC
>JBJTMN010000082.1:0-5064 GCA_046070545.1 Ferruginibacter sp. | reverse complement strand
CTCCCAAACCATTCCCGGTTAAAATAGATCACCCGCAGCAATTAATGCTGGTGGGCAGCTGCTTTACAGAAAATATCGGTGATAAACTGCTGGCTCATAAATTTTCTGTACTGCAAAATCCCAATGGTATTTTATTCAATCCCGTAAGCATCATAAAATCTATTTCATCGTATATTGACAATAAGCAATACACAGAAGCCGACCTGTTTTACCAGAACGAATGCTGGAACAGCTGGGAGCATCACAGCCGTTTTTCGAAACCCGATACAACCGAATGTTTGAAAGGAATAAATGAATCTCAATCCAGAGCAAATGCGTTCTTAAAAAATGCAGATTGGCTTTTGATCACACTTGGATCTGCTTTTGTGTATGAACTGGAGAATAAGGAAGTAGTAGCCAATTGCCATAAAGTGCCTACCGATAAATTCAATAAGCGGCTTTTACCGGTTGAAGAAGTGTTTACCGGTTTACAGCAGATGATTGAAAAGACAAAAATATTTAATCCTGGTATCAAGATCATCATCACCATCAGTCCCGTGCGGCATTTGCGTGACGGTTTTGTAGAGAACAACCGCAGCAAAGCCACATTGATACAGGCTGTGCACTTGCTTACAGAAAAAAATAACGGCTGTTTTTATTTTCCGGCCTACGAACTGATCATTGATGATCTGCGTGACTATCGTTTTTTTGCAGAAGATATGGTGCATCCGAATTATACTGCCACCAATTATGTATGGGAGAAGTTTATTGCAACCTGCATAGATGAGCCATCGCAACAGTTAATGAAAGAAATTGCGGTGATCGTTGCTGCCAGAAATCACAAACCTTTTAATCCAACTTCTGAACAGCACAAAAGATTCCTGCAAACCAATTTAGAGAAAGTAAAAAAACTACAGCAGCAGTTTTCCTATATAAATTTAGAGGAAGAAGCAGTGTTCTTTAATTGTAAGCAAATCTAAAACTTTCAACTTTTTAATGTATCCGGTCACCCCTGATCTCCATCTCTTTCATCAGTTCCTTTTCGTACTTCAGCCATTCGGCCCATCGTTTTCGTACTACTTTCTTTTCCAAATAATGCTCTGCCAGGGTTATGAATAAAGTATAATGCCCGGCTTCGCTTTCCATGAATTTCCTGTAGAATTTACGCATGTAGGCATCATCAAGTCCTTCGCTCAGCCTTTTAAAACGTTCGCAGCTGCGGGCTTCAATCAATGCCATGATCAGCATCTGGTCTAAAAAACGTTCCTGAGGGCTGCCGTCTTTTTTCTGAAACTGTAACAGGCTGTTCACATATACATCCTTTCTTTGTTTACCCAGTTTCAGGTTACGCTTCTTCAATTCGGCGATCACTGCCCTGAAATGTCCCCATTCTTCCGTAACAATGGGTGCCAGTTCTTCTACCAGTAATTCTTTTTCAGGATTTTTGGTGATCAGGGAAATGCAGGTGGTTGCTGCTTTCTGTTCGCAATAGGCATGGTCGGTTAAAATTTCATCCAGTTGCAGTTCGGCCAGGTTCACCCAACGGGGGTCACTGGGTAATTGTAACCCCAAAATATTCTTTATATCTGCAGATAAATCTTCCATACCTGCAAAAATAAAACAGCCTGGCTGTAAAAGCCAAACTGTTTTATGTATGAAGACTTGTTATTTTATTGTTTCGTAACTGAAAAAAGCCCAATCCCGGTAGTAGATGTTCCCAATCCGATCGTTCCTTCCATTAAGTTAGATCCGGCAGTGAATTTACCAGATAAAGTGTATTGAGCAGTTGCAGAAACATAGGTATACGTTGCTTTAACACTATCCTGTACTACAGACCAGTTGCCGGTTGCATTATCAACAGCTGTATTGTTATTTCCAACGATGTCAACGGTGCCGTTTGCTTTAAAGGTCAGCTTAAAAACATAGGTAGGATTTCCCGGAGAGGTGCCATATTGCCCGGTGCCTATCCAGGTGCCCTCGGGGGTAGAATTGGTTGTAGTTGTTGTATCATCCTTACTGCACGATGAAATTAGTAATACCATTGCCAGTGCGGGTATCATCATCCATAAATTCTTTTTCATAATTTCTGTTTTTAGTGTTTACCAGTTTTCGATCTCAACAAGCCTGAAACAAACATCATACCACCGGGCCAAAATGTGATTATTTTGTAAGGCCTTTATTGTTAAAATAAGTAATGCCAGTTTCATTATTTTGCTGATATAGCATAGTATTAAAGCAGATTTCAGTATTTTACAGCAAATAATATTCTTTTATGAGAATTGCTCCTTTCCTGGTAACTGCTGCTGTTACTACAGCATTGGTGATCACTTTAAATACCCGGCTAATGATTGGCGGTAAAGAGGCTCCTGCCTTTGGAAGCTTTTTAAGCCCCCAGCACGGACTCTGGCAAAATGCAGAGCCTGCGTCGGAAAACTTAAATGCCGATCTTAGATTTCCCCAGCTTACTGGTAAAGTGGATGTTTATTTAGATGACCGCCTGGTACCGCATATTTTTGCAGAGCAGGAAAACGACGCCTATTTTGTTCAGGGCTTTTTACATGCAAAATTCAGGCTTTGGCAAATGGAATTGCAGACATTTGCTGCAGGAGGCAGGGTGAGTGAAATACTGGGTGAAAAAGGACTGGAGCATGACCGTGAGTTCAGAAGACTGGGTATGGTGTACGCTGCAGAAATTGCGCTGCAGGAACTAAACAAGGATCCGGTTGTTAAGGCTGAATGTGATGCCTATACAGCAGGTGTGAATGCCTATATAGAAACACTCACAGAAAGTAGCTTGCCACTGGAGTATAAACTGATCGGCTATAAACCCGAGAAATGGAACAATCTTAAAACCTCCCTGTTTTTAAAATACATGAGCTACGACCTGGCAGCACGTGATGATGATTTTGAAATGACGAATGCCAAAAGTTTTTTTAGTGCAGATGATTTCATAAAATTATTCCCGTCTATACAGGATTCACTGGATCCCATCATACCCAAAGGAACGATCTTTGAAAAACAGAAAGTATTTCCGGTGGCACCAGCAAATGTTGATTCAGTATACCTGAATAATCATGATCTTGCCGTTAACGAATATTCAAAACCTGATGCGGGTAATGGAAGCAATAACTGGGCTGTAAGCGGCAGCAAAACAAAAAGCGGTGCACCCATTTTATGCAACGATCCTCACCTCGGTTTAAACCTTCCCTCACTTTGGTACGAAGTGCAGATATCTACACCAGCATTCAATGCATATGGAGTGAGTTTTCCGGGAGCACCGGGTGTTATCATCGGTTATAATGATAGCTCTGCCTTTGGCTTTACCAATGGCGGCCGCGATGTACGTGATTACTATGAGATAAAATTCAAAGACGATAGCAGGAAAGAATACCTGTTCAATGGCGATTATCATGCAACAAAATTCAGGATCGACACGATCAGAATAAAGAACAAACCGGATTTTATTGATTCAGTTGCATATGTGCAATTGGGTAACGACTGGTGCCCCGTTATGTATGATAAATCTTTTTCGGGCGGCAGAAATACCGGCAATAAATATTATGCCGTTCGCTGGAAAGCGCATGATGCCAGCAATGAGCTGAAGATATTCAACATGCTGAATCGTGCAAAGAATTATGCTGATTATGCTGCAGCAGTTACCAACCTGCATACTCCCGGACAAAACTGTGTGTTTGCCTGTAAGAACGGTGATATTGCGATACGTACCCAGGGCGAGTGGCCTGCCAAATGGAAAGGTCAGGGCGATTTTGTTATGCCGGGATATGATACCAGTTATTTGTGGCAGGGTATGATCCCGCAGGATGAAGTACCCTACCAGTACAATCCGGAAAGAGGTTTTGTAAGCAGCGCCAATCAAAAACCGGTTGATGATAATACCTATCCGTATTATCTGGGAAGAGATTATCCCATGTACAGGGGTTTTGAAATTAACCACCGGCTGAATGCCATGACGAATATTACGCCGCAGGATATGATGACACTGCAGACTGATAATTTTAATGCACCGGCTGCCATGCTGATGCCTTTGTTTTTAAAGAACATCAACGAATCAGCATTAAACGGTGATGAAAAGAAATACTTTGACTATCTGAAAGGATGGAATTTCAGAAATGATGCAGGATCAAAAGGGGCCACTGTTTTTGAAGTGCTTTGGGCCAATTTACAGGACACGGTATTTAATGATGAATACAGTAAAGCACCAAAAGTGGTTATGCGGCCTTTTGAATCAACTTTACTGGAAGCGCTTTTAAAAGATTCGGCGTATAAGTTTGTAGATAATATCAATACGCCACAAGCCGAAACACTGGCTGATGATCTGATGGCCGCCTTTAAAAAAACGACCGGCAATTTAAAGAAAGCTGAAGCTGCAGGAAAACTGGATTGGGATAAATATAAAGCAACGCATGTTGATCACCTGGCAAAACTGGAACCCTTCAGCAGGATGAACTTACCCATTGGCGGGGGTGTGCATAATATCAATGCTGCCAAGGATAAACATGGCCCCAGCTGGCGTATGGTGATAAGCCTCACTGCTAAAACCGAGGCCTATGGGGTATACCCGGGCGGACAAAGCGGCAACCCCGGCAGCAAATACTATGATAATTTTGTTGATCAATGGGCTGCCGGAAAATATTACCCGCTGTGGATGATGACCCGGGAAGAAGCAGGAGATAAACGGGTACTGGCAAAAATGACCTTTAATAAATGATATTAATTTGATGATTGATCGATTTGGAGTTTTGATAATGAACTACAAATACTTCAGGTCCCCCAATCATCAAATCAACCAATCACCAAATCGATCAATCATCAAATCACCAATATGAAATTTTTCATCTCCCTGATACTAACCATACTATTAAGCTTTGCCATGTGTTTGTTTTTACCCTGGTGGAGTATTGCCATTGCAGCATTTGTGGTGGCTGCCATTATTCCTCAAAAACCTTTCACTTCTTTTTTAGCAGGATTTACAGCATTGTTTTTTTTATGGGGTGGATTAAGTTTTTACATCAGCAGTAATAATGATCATTTGCTCGCATACAAAGTTTCAATGTTGTTGTTACA
>JBJTMN010000081.1:0-10155 GCA_046070545.1 Ferruginibacter sp. | reverse complement strand
CGCCGCAGGCGATGTAGGCTATATCATCACCGGTATCAAGAATGCCAAGGAAGTAAAAGTGGGTGATACCATTACCACCACGGTAAACGGTTCACCTGATGCTATACAGGGTTTTGAGGATGTGAAGCCAATGGTATTTGCCGGTATATTCCCCGTAGAGACGGATGCTTTTGAAGAGTTGCGTGACTGTATGGATAAACTGCAGCTGAACGATGCTTCCCTCACTTTTGAACTGGAAACATCGCAGGCGCTTGGCTTTGGCTTCCGCTGCGGGTTCCTGGGCATGCTGCACATGGAGATCATACAGGAGCGTTTGGAGAGAGAATTTAACCAGACCGTGATCACTACCGTACCCAACGTGAGCTTTGTTGCCACAACCAATAAGGGTGAAGTTGTACGCATCAACAATCCAACCGAAATGCCCGATCCAACCAGGATCGATCATATAGATGAACCTTTCATCAAGGCGCAGATGATTACCAAGCCTGAGTATATCGGTAATATCATGAACCTTTGTATCAACAAGCGTGGTACACTTACACACCAGCATTATCTTACACCTACCCGTGTGGAGCTGAGTTTTGATATGCCGCTCACCGAGATCGTATTTGATTTTTATGATAAGCTGAAGAGCATGACCCGGGGTTATGCCTCATTCGATTATCACCCGATAGAATACCGGGAGAGTGATATTGTGAAAATGGACATTCTTTTGAATGGTGATAAAGTGGATGCTTTGAGTGCACTGATACACCGTGGCCGTGCACAGGATTTTGGCCGCAAGCTTTGCGAAAAACTGAAGGAGTTGTTGCCCAAGCAGCAGTTCCAGATAGCGATACAGGCGGCTATTGGCGCCAAAGTGGTGGCCCGTGAAAACATCAGCGCCATGCGTAAGGATGTTACTGCCAAATGTTATGGTGGTGATATCAGCCGTAAGCGTAAGCTGCTGGAAAAACAGAAAGAAGGTAAGAAGCGCATGAAGCAGATCGGAAATGTGGAAGTGCCGCAGGAAGCGTTTCTGGCAGTTCTTAAACTAAATGATTAATGAAGAAATAAAGAACAAGGAACAAGAAATACTGAATGTTGATCGAAGCTGACTTCGAAATTTCACATTCCCTGTTCCTTGTTCGGTATTATAACTGTTCTTAAATGTAAACTACTTAAACAATTTATATGAGCAATTTTTCTTTAGATGCTGATATCAACATAGAAGTAAAAGCCAGCTTCATCAGTAAGGGCAGCGATGCTCCTTTAACAGGCGCTGATTACGAGTTCAGGCTGTACGAAAAGGACCTGATGGAAGATGATTACCTGGGCAAGAGCGGGCTGGATGAGAACGGTACTGCCAAAGTATCTTTTAAGCATGGCGCTTTTATGGATTTCTTAAACCCGGAAGTGAACCCCGACCTCTACTTTGCTCTATACAAAGGCGAAGCACTTATTTTTCAAAGCCCGGTGATGCGTGACCTTGCATTGGAAGACCTGGAAAAATTTAAAATGGGAGAAGGCGAGGTTGTTGACCTGGGCACATTCCTGGTAGAAGGTTAATAGTCATTTTCTTTGCCCTTACCCTTTGGTTTAGCTGGTGCAGGTTTTGTATCTTCCTCCTCACTTCCTTTTAATTTCTTCTCATCAATATTGCCCGATTGGTCACGTATAGGATTGGGTACAGGCACTTGGCCGTCGGGTGTTACCACATTGAATACTTTTTCAACGTGTATCCATTTGCCTGATTGCCATCTGAAACCTTCATAGTCGCCGTCGCCAACCAGTGTCCATTTTTTATTAGGGTCATTGGATTCGGATACCAGGTGCTCTGCTATAATAATGTCAAGGTCTTTATCGTAGGTAAGGCGTGGGCCTGCTTCCTTTTTAAATTCCATGATGTAACGGCTGCGGGCGCTCTTAAACTTACCGTCATTCTCAAAACTGAAATAACGGCCACCAAAAACAGGTTCATCATTGGCGAATGTCAGCACTTCAATGATCTTGCGGCTGCTGCGGATATTGTTCTCATCAAAACCAAGCAGGGTATAATAATTCTGGTTGCCGCTTTTCTTCAGGATGATCTTGTAATAGATGGCACCTATCCAGCCATTATTATTGCCAATGGTATCTTCTATGTTGCCGGTTATATCCGATTTATCAATGAGCGGGTATCTTTTTAAAGAGCCGTCGTAAGTCCTCATTTGTATAGCACCATGCTGCCGTATAATATTTTCATTGATGACCAGTTGCCAGGTGAAAATACGGAATACACTGTCCGGCGAATATAAAGTGGAAATGGTGATCAATGAATCAAAAGGGTAGTAAAAGGAGTTGGTTGTTTTTAAAGCACGCATGAGTACACGGGTAAACATACTGTCGGCCTTGAACCGGTTGTCGGAATTGATACCCTGTATGATCTGGGTAGCATAGGTTTTCAGTGAATCTTCTTTTTGCTTCAGTACTTTCATATCAGCCTTACTGATTCGCTGTGCAAAGGTCAGGCTGTTGATAAGGATCAGAAAAAATAAAATGAATGGTTTCTTCATGCAATAAAAATAACTATTCTTACATCAAAGAGATGACTGTAAGTGATAAATTTAACTAAAGATTAAACGCTGATCAGCTGATCTGTATGATCAATGCAGTTTTTCAAGTGCAATTGCCAGTTCTTTAAGGGAGCCATATACTGCATCAATGCGCTCGTCCTGCAGATCCACTTCGGGACGGGTGGTTGGCAGGAAGATAGTATGTACCCCCAGGTTGCGGCCAAACTTCATATCGCTGATAGTATTGCCCACCATGATAGCTTTAGTGAGATCGATCTCCGGAAAATGGTTGGCTGCCTGCAAACCCATACCGGGATTGGGTTTCCGGTTGGGACTTTCTTCTTCCAGGTCGGGACAAAAATAAACAGCATCTATGCGGCCACCAGCAGCTTCTATTTCGGCTATCATGTTCTGGTGTATCAGTTGCAGGTCTTCCAGCCTGGTTACGCCTTTGCCAATCCCTTTCTGGTTGGTAACAACAATAATGCGGTTGAATATTTTTGCAAATATGGCAATAGCTTCCTGTACGCCATCATAGAAAACAAATTCATCCCAGGTATGAATATAATCCTGGTGTTTCTCATGATTAATTACTCCGTCACGGTCCAGGAAGAGTGTCCAGGTATTGTCTATTTGGCTAAGGTCGATCATCTTTTTTATTACACGAATTTTATACACAAATTACAGGAATGCGTCAGGCAAAACAATTCTTCATGCTTCATTCCTGATTCCTAATTCAGTTTGTGCTCTTTCAAAATCTTCCGGTATGCCGATATCAATGAAATATGCATCCTGTATGAGGCCAAACATGCGTCGTTTATCAAAGAAGGCTTCCAGGTAATCTTTTTCAAAAGAGAATTTTTGCGGAAGATCTTCCTGCAGGAATCTTTCAACCTGTAATGCATAAACGCCCCCGTTGATCAGTCCCGATTCGTATTGTCTTTTTTCCAGGAAACTAGCTACCGAAGCGTTATCCTTTAATTCAACCACACCGTACCGGTCGAAATGATGCATGGGCTTTAATGCCAGGGTACAATCTGCATCTGAACTGTTATGAAAGGCTGTTAACTGCCCCAGGTCAGCTTTAAACATCGTATCACCATTGAAGATCAGTACATTTTTTCCGGTTGCCCATGTACAGGCCAGCTTAACTGCACCGCCGGTTCCTAATGGTTCTGCTTCAATAGAAAATTGTTTGCAGATACCGGGATATTGTTCATTTACGTAATCAATGATCATGTCACTTTTATATCCAACAGAAAAAATAAACCTATCAACTCCCTGTTGTAATAAATATTCGATCACAAAAAATAAAAATGGTTTGCCGGCAACAGGTGCCATGCACTTGGGCACATCGCTAACTACACTTCTTAATCTTGTTCCCAGCCCTCCGGCTAATATGATTGCTTCCTCCATCATCCGAAATATTCAGCTTCCACCAGTTGACAAATAATATGTCCCAGCATGATATGGCTTTCCTGTATGCGTGGCGTATCGGTTGAAGGCACATTAATAAGATAGTCAGACAAAGCCTTCATCGTTCCGCCGGTAAGGCCGGTAAAAGCAATGGTGGTCATGCCTTTTTCTTTGGCTACTTCAAAAGCATTGTAAATATTCTTACTGTTTCCCGATGTGCTTAAACCAACCAGTACATCGCCTTTGTTGCCGATACCTTTTATTAAACGGGAGTAGATCACATCATAACTATAGTCGTTGGCTACGGCAGTAAGGTAAGAGCTGTTGCAATGCAGTGCTTCTGCAGGCAGCGCATCCCTGTCGGTGTAAAACCTGCCGCTGAACTCTGCCGCCAGATGCTGGGCATCGGCAGCGCTTCCGCCATTGCCACAGAACAAAACCTTGTTACCGTTCTTAAATGCCTGTACAATTACTGCAATGCAGTCCTGTACGGTTTTCAATAGTTCCTCGTTCTGTAAAACATCCTGCTTTACGCTGATGGAGGCCTGTACTATATTTTTTATCTTTTCCATACTCATTGATTAAATGCTCCAGGTGGTTAACCCGTATTTGGTGAATGAATAATCCCTTACTACACCGCCAAAACTATTCAATGTTTTAATAACGGCATAGCGTGTATTGCCGGGGCAGTAAAATACCATGAAACCACCACCGCCTGCACCGCTAATTTTGCCTCCTGTGGCACCGGCAGCTTTGGCAGCAGCATATACTGCTTCAATACTGTTATTGCTGATATTGGCAGCCATATTTCTTTTTTGCTGAAAGCCATAATCCAATATCAGGCCAATTTCATCCAGTTTACCCTGCAACAGGGCTTCCTTCATCATCCTGGCCTGGTCTTTCCGGTGGTGCATGGCTTCAATGCTTTTCTCGTTCTTTTCATTCACATTCTTTACCTGCTCCTTAATGATGGTAGCGCTTTCACGGGAGGTGGATGTAAAATAGAGCACCAGGTTGTTCTCCAGTTCATGCAGGTATTGAGGCTTGATGCGAAGCGGGTTCACTATCACCTTATCACCGGCATAGAACTCCATGAAGTTAACACCCCCGAAAGTGGCAGCGTACTGATCCTGTTTACCGCCGGCCAGTTGAAGGTCGCTACGTTCAATATCATACGCATAATGGGCGATCTTATATTCATCCAGTGGCAGGTTCAGCATTTCTTTAAAGGCACCCAGCACGGCAACTACCAGGGTAGAGGATGTTCCCAGGCCCGAACCTGCAGGTGCATCCACAAAGGTAGAAAGCCTGAAACCCGGTAAGGGTGTTGAATAATCTTTCTGAATGCGGTTATATACTCCTTTCAGCAGATCCAGTGTACCATCGATCGGTAAAAGCGGTGCCAGGTCAAAGCTTTGCTGCTCATTACGGTCGAGCGCTTCTACAATAATTTTATTTTCGGCCAGCGGTTCAATAGATGCATAGGCTGCAAGAGAAATGGTAGCATTCAATATGGCGCCGCCAAACTGGTCGCTGTAAGGACTCACATCGGTTCCACCACCGGCCAGGCCAATTCTTAAAGGCGCTTTGCTTCTGTAGATCATGTAACGGGTTTAAGGCGGCAATTTACTTACTATTAGCCAGTTCAAGTATACTTTCCAGCATTTTTGTCCAGCTGAATTTTTTCTTCTCTTCCAAAAGATGGGGCAGGAAATAATTTTCGCCCTTATTGAAATATTCTTCAATTTTTCGGGCAAGTGAAGATGCATTGGGTTCCGCTACCAGCCCGACTTTATTATCAGGCACCATCGACGGAAGTCCACCTACATTGGTCACGATCATGGGAATTTCGAAATGATAGGCCAGGGGTGTAACGCCGCTTTGTGTGGCATTCCTGTAAGGCTGAACAACTACATCTGCTGCACACAGGTAATTCTTTACTTCCGAGTCGGGAATGAAATCAGTATGTAAGATCAGGTTATCTTTTATTCCAAGCTTTTCGATCTGTTCATCGTAGGTTTTCCTGTCTTCATAAAATTCCCCTGCTATCAGCAGCCTGATATGCTGATCCTTTACTTTCAGGTGCTGTATTTCCTTCATCGCATCCAGCAGAATATCAAGCCCTTTGTATTTACGGATAAAGCCAAAAAATAAAATGATCAATTGATCATTTTTAATGTTTAATTGATCACGTGCTGCTGCTTTGGAGATCTTTTCTCCGAAACTGTCATATAAAGGATGCCGGGTTAGCAGTGCTTTTTTTGCAGAGAACTGCTTCAGGTCGGTCATTACTTTTTCACTCATGGTGATGAATGCATCCACCGGTTTAACGAAGTACCGGGTAAAAGCAGTGTCGCCCATCCGTTTTTCATGCGGAATAATATTATCAGCAATGCAGATGATACGGGTATGTTTATTTTTTTTTATGATACGCAGGATGGTGCCCAGGCAGGGGCCCATTAAGGGTATCCAGAACCGTACGATCACCAGGTCGGGGTTCTGTTTTTTTATTTCATTACCAATAACAAACCAGTTAAGCGGGTTTACCGAATTGATCTTTGTATGAATCTCCAGGTCTTTTGGAGCAGGCTGATCGGTGTATTGGGTAGTGCCGGGAAAAAGAAATCCCGGGTATTGGAGCGAAAAGGAATAAATACTTGCCCGGTGGCCTTCGTTTAAAAACTGCCTGGCCAGCCGTTCATCAAAGGTGCTGAGTCCGCCGCGTAGGGGATGGGCAGGACCAATGATGATCACTTTTTTAGGAACTGCACTATCCATGTTATTGATTTAAACCTGCTTTTTCTTCTATTAAATAATTATTCCTTTCAGGAGAATTCCGGGCAATCAGTTCACCGATGAATCCTGCCAGGAATAACTGCGAACCAATGATCATGACCAGGATGGCTACGAAGAAGAGCGGGCGTTGTGTCATGCCGGTCTGATCAAAAAAGAACTTGGAAATGGTAAGGTATAAGAAGATCATGAATCCAGCGAAGAAGAACAAAGTACCCCATAAACCAAAGAAGTGCATGGGCCTTTTACCAAACTTACCGACAAACATGATGGAGCCCAGGTCGAGGAAACCGTTCACAAAACGTTCCCAGCCAAATTTGGTAACACCATATTTCCTGGCACGGTGTTCCACTACTTTTTCGCCTATCTTTCTGAATCCTGCCCATTTGGCCAGGATGGGAATGTATCGATGCATCTCGCCATAGATCTCCACGCTTTTCACCACTTTTTTACGGTACGATTTTAAACCGCAATTGAAATCGTGTAGTTTAATGCCGGAACTTTTCCGGGCTGCTGCATTAAATAATTTGGAAGGAATATTTTTGGTAAGGGTATTATCATAACGCTTTTTCTTCCATCCGCTAACCATATCAAACCCGTCTTCAATGATCATCCTGCGCAGTTCAGGTATTTCATCCGGGCTGTCCTGCATATCGGCATCCATGGTGATGATCACATCGCCCTGTGCTGCTTTAAAACCTTCGTTCAATGCGGCACTTTTGCCATAGTTACGTTGAAACTTAATTCCTTTGACATTCGGATTGCTGGTACGTATCTGTTCAATTACCTTCCAGGAATCATCGGTGCTGCCATCATCGATGAAGATAACCTCGTAGCTGAAATTATTGGCCAGCATTACTCTTTCTATCCATGCCGAAAGTTCGGGCAAAGATTCATCTTCGTTATAAAGTGGTATGACTATTGACAGATCCATAGTTTGGAAACAGTTATGTTTTGATAAATGAGTTATTGCTGTTTGCGGCTTAAAAATCCGGATGCTATGGCTGTTACCAGGGCACCTAAAATTAAATATTTAAACGTTGTAATACCAGTCATTACAGGCATAAATATCTGCCTCAGCTGGTTTGCATTACTTTCTATCTCAGCAGGTGTGTGATTACCCTGCTGCACCAGCATGGCATTGTTTTCTGCAATACCTGCTTCCCTGTAATCTGTGTTAAACTTAAAGAAAATAAAAGTATAAAGTACCATTAATAAGGTTACTACAATAAATGTTTTAAATCCGGTAGAAAAGTAGCTTTTAAAACTTTTAGTTTCTGCTGATGATTGTTTGTATGAATACAGGCTCCAGGCTATGCCGGCAATATAAACACTGAATAAAACGTACTGTTCTTTCTGGTTTACCGGCATTTTAAGCACGAAGAAAAAGAACAATGCCAGCAGAATCATTATCAGCCCGGTTATCAATCCTTTTTTTGTAGGGGTTACATCTTTCAGCATGTCAGTCATTAAGTTGAATATTGGATTGGTTAATGATTCCGATGACCTTTCCTTGTACTGTTTTACCAATAAACGGAGAGTTCTTTGATTTTGATTGTATCATGTTTGCCTCAAAAACAAATTGCCTGTCCGGAACGAACAAAGTGAGACAGGCGGGTTCATTTTCTTTTATCTCAGGAACCGGAAGGCCAAATATATTCCGGATGTTCACGGTCTGCATTTGTACAAATTGTTCAGCAGGTAAACCACAGCTCATCAATACGGCAAACATGGTTTCCAGCGCGATCATGCCGGGTTTGGCATATTCAAATTCACACACTTTATTATCCCAGTGTTGTGGCAGGTGGTGCGATGCAATGCAGTCGATGCTTCCGTCAATCAGGGCATTCCGGATAGCCATCATATCGGCCCGGGTTCTCAGCGGAGGATTTACTTTAAGATTGGTATCATACCCCTGCAGGTCTTCATCACAAAAATAAGCCTGGTAAGGCGTAACAGAACAACTCACTTTGATCCCGCTTTCCTTCGATCTTTTGATATATTCCAGGCTTTTGGGCGATGAGATTCCGGTAAAATGTATCTTACTATCAGCATACCTGGCCAGTTTCAGATCCCTGGCTACCATCAGTTCTTCGGCAAGTATTGGTTTACCCGGCAGTCCCATTTGTGTAGATCCAAGGCCTTCGTTCATTAGCCCGTTTGTGCCAATTCCTGTATCATCTGGTAATTGAATAATGGTTCCGTTAAAACTCTTTACATATTGCAGGGCTTTCAAGATGATACCAGAGTTTTGAACAGGTTTGATACCGTCGCCGAATGCAATGGCGCCGGAGAGGCGCATATCATACATTTCAGACAGTTCTTTACCTTCTGTTTTTTTTGATACAGCACCCACCGGATGAATATGTACTCCTGTCTGCCTTGCTTTTTGAACAATGTATTCAACCTGGGCTTTGTTATCAACTACGGGCTGGCTGTTGGGTACCAGCATCACATCTGTAAAACCTCCTGCGGCAGCAGCTTTTGTGCCCGATTCAATGCTTTCCTTCTGTTCATAACCGGGATCCCCGAAATCGGCAAACATATCCATCCAGCCAATACTTACGCATAATCCATCCTGTGTAATTACCTGGTCGGCATTTTCACTGATCGAGTCGCTGATGCCTGATATTGTACCATCTGTTATTAAAATATCTTTGATTTGCCCGTTGAAAGGAGAGGAGGGAGAAATGATTGAAGCCTGCTTGATTAATATCTTCATTATTTAAGAGATTGCGCAAATATCATAAAAAAAAGTCAGGTTGTAAAACCTAACTTTTTTTAGTGTTATTGTTGTCGGGATGACAAGATTCGAACTTGCGACCCCACGCCCCCCAGACGTGTGCGCTACCGGGCTGCGCTACATCCCGAAACCGGACGGCAAAAGTAAAGGCAATTACTAAGAATTCAAAAAAATGATCGTTTGATACATATAAAAATGATCACCACTTCATCAATTCCTGCTGCACAAATGTATATTCAGGAGTTTGAATGACCGGCTCATCATTCACTTCATACCAGGGAGATATATTTTCATTCATCGGGTTCTTCAATACATGTATATCCTGTGCCGGCATATAGCTTTGTGCCAGCAGGTATATTTTTTTGCCGGATGCGTTCACTGCAACATCCATCACCATTACTGCATGGCCGGGAAAACCTCCCCGGATCAATATATCGCCTGGTTCTATATCAGTAAAATCGGGTACCGGCCTCAATTGTTTTGATAATGAAGCCGAGCCGCACATACCGAAGACCCTGTTCAGGTATTTGTCGAAGCGGGCTCTTGTATATGGTGCTTCAAAAATATAGGCTTTGTTATTGTTGTCCCTGAACAAGATCAGGCTGTATTGTTTTTGTGCAAACAGGTATTCTGCTCTCAGGCGCATCACCGCATCGGCGCATTGCTGCA
>JBJTMN010000080.1:0-2795 GCA_046070545.1 Ferruginibacter sp. | reverse complement strand
TGAAAAAACTCTGCAAAACCGTTTCAGGTTATTACAGGGAGAAATTCTTCATAATTTCTGCAATCGTTACATAACCCGGAATGGATCTGTAATCTGGTTAGAATGGACATCTGTTTATATGGCTAAACGGGAAATCATTTTGGCAATTGCCAAAGATATTACCGACCGGAAAAAAATTGAACAGGAAGTAGAAGAACAACACACAAAATTCAAAGGCCTGGCCAGTCATTTTAAAACCCTCCTTGAAAATGACCGTAAATATTTTGCCGATGAACTGCATGAAGAACTGGCACAGCTGCTGGCCGTCATTAATATGGATATAAGCTGGCTGAATTCACAGGAAGCCGGTTTTCCTGATAATGTGAAAGACAGGATATCGCATGCTTCAGAAGTATGCAGACTAATGATACAAACCATTCAGAGACTTGCATTTTCCATCAGTCCTCAAATGCTGGATGACCTTGGATTGAATGCAACTATGGAATGGCTTTGTACAGAATTTTCTGTTTTGCACGGCATTGAATGTTCGTTTGAGCACCATTATGATGAGCATGCGTTGACCTATGAAATGAAAATGGATTTTTTCAGAATAAGCCAGGAAACATTGTCGGATATTTTGGATCATTCCCAGGCAGGGAAGATCACAGTAAGTATTAAAGATGTCACACATGGAATTGAACTGATGATCCATGACAATGGATATGGATTTGCTACAGACATCGCAAAACAATCCAATGGTCTGATGAGTATCCGGGAACGTGCAAAATCTATTAATGGAACCATTATTTTACAAAACGATTATATGCGGGGCACTTCAGTTTCACTCTTAATTGAAAAACAATACAGCCCCGTTGTTACCGGATTTTTGTAATTACTCTTTAAAACACGGGGATTTTTATTGAATAACGATCTGTTCAGGTAAATCAATTATTATTTCCGGCTTTTCTTTATATAAAATAATGCGGCCTGTAATACAAATGTTTTTATTCAGCAGTTCTTCAACTTTACCGGTAGTGAAAAGCGACCTTGTATTTTCCCAGATAACAACCGTGAGTGGAGCATCCGGATGTTTGGCGCCTATATTCAGCAGGGTTGGTTTGTTCTTTGAATTTTCAAAGTAGCGCATATCAGCAACCAGGCCGCAAACGGTTACACTGTCTCCTACATGTTTACTTACCTCTTCAAGCCTGATACTGGTTTGGGCTTTGGCGGCTGTTATACAAAAAAGGCTGATTAATAAAATTATAACTGATCTCATTTTTTTAGGTTTGATGGCAAAACTACCACAATTAACTACACGGTTACTTTATTTGGTTTATTTCACATTTGTTCAAAAAAGGAAGGTGAACAAGATACAAGGATCAACTCATCTTTTGTAAAACCAAAGTACTCATACATCTTTCATCAGCCACATTGGTGGTTTTAACGGGTTCGGAAAAGCTTAGATCAAATTCCTGCATACATTCAGCCAACAAGGTCCTGGTAAGTAAAAAACGGGTTGAGCCATCGGGTATTAAATAAACGCCGTCAGCAAGTTGCTGAACCCGGTTTTCAATTCCAATATCAGCAGTCATACGTATGAACAGGGTACCGCCCGGTTTTAAGATGCGGGTCAGTTCCTTCAGCATCAATTTAAAATGAGCCGTATGCTTTGCAAAATGTAAAACAGCGCTGCAGATAACATGGTTGAACTGTTCATCAGCAAAGCTGGTTTCTTCAACCGCTGCAACAGTGAACCTGCTGCTAAGCTCCGGGAATTTTTCCTGTAATTCTTCAATGGCAACCCTGTTGCTGTCAATTCCGTTTATATGGAAACCATTTTGTAGAAACCAGCACATGTTTCTGCCGCTGCCGCAACCGGCATCCAGGATGCTGTCGCCCGGCTTGTACCGGCCTTTCATGATCTGGTCAATCAGGTATATATCAGTTTGACCCAGCAGTGATTGAATAGTATTAAGCATGTAATAAAAAGAGTTTTTTTTCGTTATATTTTAATGATCTGATGCTATGAAACCTATTTCTTCTACTTATCCACAACTGTTGGTTATTAGTTTTTTCGGAAGTCTTACTAAATATATAACTTGGCAAAAAAATCTTATGTTAACCTTTCCTGGCTCCGGGGCTTCTGTAAAAATATTTACTCTCTTTTTAATCAGCCTTTTTTTCTTTTCGTGTAAACCGGTCAATAATACAAATTTGCCCAAAGAAAAAGACGGCCCCCGCGAAACCAGGGAAAGAGATATTAAAATGATGAAAGACCCTGCTTTGGGTTATGTGCCAACAGAGAGGCTTATCAAGGCAAAACAATACCGTGACCAGCTTTGGCAATCGCAGAACAATGCGGTACTGCCAGGCGTAAGCTGGAATCCGCTGGGCCCCAAAAACCAGGGAGGCAGAACCAGGTCTTTATTGATAGACGCAAATGATGCTACCGGAAATACGGTGTGGGCAGGTAGTGTAGGTGGAGGGCTTTGGAAAACTACAGATATTACTGCGGCACAACCAAACTGGGCTCCTGCAAACGACCTGTTTGCAAATCTTGCTATCAGTTCCATTGCACAGGATCCTTCCAACGCACAGGTCATGTATTTCTGTACGGGTGAAGAAGGATATTTTAATGGGGATGCTATCCGTGGCCAGGGGGTCTGGAAAACAACCAATGGAGGTACAACCTGGGCTCAACTGGGAGCTACTAACAACGCCAGCTTTAATGCCTGCCAGAAAATTATAGTGAACAGCACAGGTATTATCATGGTAGCTACCAGTACCGGTTTAAGGCGAAGTACTGATGGCGG
>JBJTMN010000079.1:0-2399 GCA_046070545.1 Ferruginibacter sp. | reverse complement strand
CCTCCTACAGGCTTCGAATTACCACCAACGGGATTTGCAGTTGAAGATGCTGGTTTCCAGGCACCTGCCGAAGATGGCAGTAAGGTAGAAGTACTGGTTTCACCAACATCCGACAGACTTCAGTTGCTGGCTCCTTTTGCGCCTTGGGAAGGAACAGACCTGAAGGGTTTAAGGCTGCTGATAAAAGCCAAAGGCAAGTGCACCACCGATCATATCAGCATGGCTGGTAAATGGCTTAAATACCGTGGCCACCTGGATAATATAAGCAACAACCTGCTGATTGGGGCTACCAATTTTTTCAACGAAAAAACTGATAGCGTAAAAAGCCAGTTAAACGGTGAATACGGCCCGGTTCCGGCAACACAGCGTTTTTATAAGGCTGCCGGTATTGGAACGATTGTAGTGGGTGATGAAAACTATGGCGAAGGTTCTTCAAGAGAACATGCGGCCATGGAACCCAGGTTCCTGGGTGTACGTGCCGTTCTGGTAAAATCATTTGCACGCATTCACGAAACCAACCTGAAAAAACAGGGTATGCTGGCGCTTACTTTTTCAGATAAGGAAGATTACAATAAAATACTGGAAGATGACAGCATCGACATCATTGGGTTAACCAGCTTTGCACCTGGCAAACAGCTGCAACTGGTACTTAATCATGCCGATGGTAGTTCAGATACCATAAGCGTTAATCACACCTACAACGAACAGCAGATCGAGTGGTTTAAAGCCGGGGCGGCCTTAAATATCATCCGCCGGGAGTTTGAAGCGAACAAATAGTATATTTTAAGTGTCTGTATAGAGTCCCCCTGCTTACCGCAGGGGGATTTTTCTTAACAATACGTTGAGAAAATAAATTTCAATGTTTAAACATTAATTAGTAACTTGCATTAAAATTAAAAAATCATGGCAACTAAAACCTGGGCATTAGACCACACACACAGTGAAGTACAATTCAAGATCAAACACCTGATGATCACTAATGTGACAGGTAGTTTTGATATTTTTACCGTATCGGCTCAAACCGAAGACGAAGATTTTACAAAAGCTAAAGTAAGTTTCACGGCCGATGTAAATTCAATATCTACCAATAACGAACAAAGAGACGGCCATCTGAAAAGTGCTGATTTCTTTGATGCTGAAAAATTTCCGCAGATCAAATTTGAAGCTACCAGAACAGAGAATGTTGACAGCGATGGTTCTTACGAATTATTTGGAGATCTTACCATCCGTGATGTAACCAAAAACGTAAAATTATCGGTTGAGTTCGGTGGTGTAGTAAAAGACCCATACGGTAATACCAAAGCAGGTTTTACCATCAATGGAAAAATAAACCGTAAAGATTTTGGCCTTACCTGGAGCGCTGTAACTGAAGCCGGTGGCGTGGTAGTCAGCGACGAAGTACGGATCGCAGCTGAAATACAATTGATAGAACAGGCATAAGAAAAACCTCTTTAAATAGTAAAGCGAAGCCCGTTGGGTTTCGCTTTTTACATTTTACTATATTCGCTCCATGCATCCATATGTAACAAACCTGGCCAGGTTATTTGAACAACATGCCAATGCAGAAAAAGCTGCTGCCGCCAAAGCATACATGCGCAATCAATTTGAATACCTGGGGTTAACTGCAGCAACCAGGCAAAGAATTAGTAAGGCCTGTATTAAAGATGGCCTTCCGGGCTATGATGACCTGGAAACAATTGTTACAGCATTATGGCGAATGCCGGAAAGAGAGTACCAGTATTTTGCTATTGACCTGGTAGCCGCATTCAAAAAATCATGGAAGAAAGACATCATTAAACTGCTGGAATTTATTTTACTGAATAAAAGCTGGTGGGACACGGTGGATGCTACCAGTAATTTAACCGGTGCATATTTTAAAATTTTTCCCGGCCAGGTAAATACAATAACCGGCAAATGGAACCGCTCCGGTAATTTCTGGCTGCAGCGAAGCAGTATACTGTTTCAGCTGAAGTATAAAAAAGATACTGACACCATCTTATTGGCTGAATACATCCTGGCACTTGTTGCTTCCAAAGAGTTCTTTGTACAAAAAGCCATTGGCTGGATATTGCGGGAGTACAGCAAAACCAACAGTAAATGGGTTCAGGATTTTGTTAAACAAAACAGACTGGCTCCCCTTAGTGAACGGGAGGCACTTAAAAGAATACAAATTAAATAGAAGCACTACTTCACATCAAACCATACTTTCTTTCCATCATTCCAGTCGCCGTTATAATTGATGGTAAGTTCTTCCCCGTTCTCAATGACCCTGACCGTTTTTACCATAATGGAGTCATCCTCAAAGTCCATAAAATATTCGCAGTTACTTTTATAACTGTGATTATATATCGGTATCAAACCCAGTGCCATGGCGCATTTGTCCTTTTCTTTTCCCCATT
>JBJTMN010000078.1:0-7342 GCA_046070545.1 Ferruginibacter sp. | reverse complement strand
GGACCCACAGAGAACAGCCCGGTAATAAGTGTTAACTGCCGGAAAAAAGGAGGTACAAAGTTTGGTACTGTAGGTTTGGTTATTGATGGCCAGGAAGTAAAGCTGGAAGCGGACGGAGAGATCTGTGTAAAAGGCCCCAGTGTAATGATGGGATATTATAAAAGACCCGATCTTACTGCCGAAACCATCATTGATGGGTGGCTCCATACCGGTGATATCGGCATTTTTGAAGATGGTAAGTATCTGAAAATCACAGACCGGAAAAAAGAACTATTTAAAACCAGTGGTGGTAAATATGTAGCCCCGCAACCTATTGAAAATAAAATGAAGGAGTCACCATTTGTAGAGCAGATGATGGTGGTTGGCGCTGAACAGAAATTTGTTGGCGCATTAATTGTTCCTTCTATCAACAATTTAAAAGAATGGATGCTTCATAAAGAGATACCTTTTACAACCATTGAGGATGCTATTCACAATCCCAAGGTATTGGACCTTTATAAGGAACTGATCGACTCTTTCAATAAGTTTTTTAACCATGTAGAACAGATCAAAAAGTTTGAATTATTACCTCATGAGTGGACGATTGACAGCGGCGAGCTTACTCCTACACTTAAACTGAAGCGGAAAGTGATCATGGAAAAATATAAAGCTGCCTATGACAGGATATACAGCTAAACATAAAGCCGGAAATTCAGTGAAAATTATTTCCTGATATTTCCGGCCTGCTGAGTGCCTCATGCGTGAACAGTCTTAGTCTTTATAGGAAAGGTCCAGGTAAGTTGATTTTTCAATTAGTATTCAGCTCCTGATGCAATTCTTCGGTTAGTCATAGTATTAATATTTTTTTCATGCTCATTTTAAACATCTACACCGCTGATATGAGTTCGGGTATTTTATCAAAATCCTTTGTTTTGTCAACAAAGTGCAAAGCCCCTTCTGCCATGCATAATTTCTGATAAAAATCACTTGCCAGGTTGCTCAGTACAATCACTTTGGTTTCCGGGAAATGATAAATGATATGCTTTAATAAGTCAATCCCGTTTTTCTCACGCATCTGAATATCCAGTAAAACAATATCTGCACGTTCTTTATATAAAATTTCAAGGGCAGTGTCATAATCTGTTGCTGTAAATACCTTTTTAATATTTTTAACCTCTTCCAGCATATTAACAAGACGCTCAATGATAAAAACTGAACTGTCGACTATCAATAAAGCTTTTGAAAAACTTTCTGCTTCGGACATAAAAATATTATTCGCTAAAGTTAGAAAATTAGTTAGCGATGGCTGTAGTACTAATTAACCTGCATTGTAGATTTTTTACTACAAACCGGGCGCTTTTACATAATCATCTTAAAGCAGATTATTTTCAATGGCATATTTTGTGAGGTCTGAATTGGATTTTAAATTCATTTTGCTCATGATCCTTGCCCGGTATGTGCTCACTGTTGTTACACTTAGCGAAAGGGTATCGGCAATTTCTGAAACTGATTTACCGTTTGCCAGGAATTTCATTACATCAAACTCCCTGTCACTGAGGTTTTCGTGCGGATGTATGGATACATCTGAAGAGAATGTATTAGCCAGTTTTTCAGCAATTGCCTGCGATATATATTTTTTCCCCAGCAACACTTTCTGCACTGCTTTTACCAGTTCATCGGGTGCAGTATCTTTACTTAAATAGCCGGAGGCTCCCGACTTAAGCGCCCTTAATGCATATTGCTCCTCCGGGTGAATACTCAATATGAGAACCGGCAGATCAGGATGTGTTAGTTTTATCTGCTGCAGGGCATCCAGTCCGCTACGGCCAGGCATAGACAGGTCGCTTACAACCACATCCCATTTTCCGGCCATTACTTTCTTTACGAGCTCTCCGCCATCTGCCACTTCTTCTATTCCGGCTCCGGGAAATTCATCCAGTAAAATCTGCCTAAGCCCTTTTCTAACCACGGTATGGTCATCAGCAATTAATATTCTTAACATAAAATAAATTTATAGCATTTACTCTAAAAACCCAGCGGTATTGAAATGATTGTTTCGGATCCTTCTCCGGGTTTGCTTTTAAATTCATAAGTGCCTCCTAAAAGCAATGTTCGTTCTTTTATCCCTAACAATCCCAGTGTCTTTTTCTTGCTGATGGTATCAGGATCAAACCCGGTACCGTTATCCGTTAAGCTGAAAAATAAATTATCTCCTGTTTTCATTAAACGCACTTTCACAAAAGTAGCATTGGCATGGCGTGCCACATTGGTCAGCAGTTCCTGGTAGATCCTGAATATGGCAGTGACCGACTCGGGCTTTAACACAAACTCGCCTGCTTCATTACTGAATTCAACATGGGTACCCGATCTTTTTTCAAATTCTTCCCCTTGCCATTCCAAAGCAGCAATCAGGCCCAGGTCATCCAGTATACTTGGCCGCAGATCTGTAGCAATCTTTCTTACGGATGCAACTGTTGCATTTATCAGCTCTATGCTTTCTTTAAGTTTGGCAGCAATTTCATTATCCGAAGTATTTATTTTCCTTGAAAGCCAGTATATGTCCATTTTAAGGCCTGTCAGCTGCTGCCCCAGTTCATCATGAATTTCACGTGCAATGCTGGTTCTTTCTTCTTCCCGGATATTCTGAAGGTTGGAAGCCAGTTGCCTGATGTCCTGATATGATTTTTGTAAGCGTTCCTCAGCCATGTTTTTATCCGTAACATCATGTGATAACCCAAGCCATACCCGTTTACCTTCATACACAATCTGATGGCTATATGTTTCCACATATATTATAGTTCCATCCTTTTTTTTATGGCGCCAGGCTCTTCTGTTAATTTCATCCGACTTCATTTTCTCAACCTCTTTCAAAAAATCTGCTACATCTTCGGATGGACGCAGTTCTTTTGTACTCATTTTCAGGAACTCTTCCCGTGTATACCCATACTGTTTTATTGCCGATTCATTTACATCAATAAAATTCAGACCAGGCACCGTTACCATCCACATGGGTAAAGGATTGTTATAAAAAAGCAGGCGGTACTTTTGTTCAGACTGAACAAGTGCTTCCTCCGAGTGTTTACTTTTACTCACGTCCTGAATGGTACCCACCATGCCAATGGGCTGACCAGCTTCATTATAACTGAGCCTGCCAATTCCATGAACCCATCTTTCTGCCTGGTCATTTTTTCTTACTATTTTATATTCCTTATCAAATTTTTGTTTTTTTTCAACCACTTCTCGTAAGTATACTGCCATATTTTCCCTCCAGTCAGGATGAACAATGTCTTCCCAGCTTTCAACATTCTTTACATAATCAGGCTCAATCCCGAAAATCTCATTGAGAATTGCTGAACTTGTCCATTTACCGGAAGTAATATCCAGTGTGTATGTACCCAGATTGGCAATAAGCTGGGTTTCCTTTAAAAAACGTTCACTTTCTTCAAGTATTTCTTCAGCTTTTTTACGTTCAGATATATCCCTTACGAATAACTGATAACGTCCATCCTGAAGTTTTTGTGCACTTATCTCTACATCAATAATACTTCCGTCTTTACGGATCAGTCTGCGCTCGTTAATAACCGATTCTCCTTTCCGGATCATGGTAATACGCAGCGGGTTGCTGACCAGGTCTTCCGGTGGGATAACGTCTTCAAATTTCAGTTTTTGCAGTTCTGCCCTGGTATATCCTCCCATCTGACAGCCTGCACTGTTCACATCCAGTAAATAAGTATTTTCATCTGCAATGAAAATACCATCTGCAGCCTGTTCTATTATAGTTCTGTATTTCTCTTCACTTTCAAGTATTGCTTTCTGAGCATGTTCTCTTTCTGTGATATCCTGCATGGCTCCCAGAATTCTGACAGGTTTACCATTTTCATCGTATTTGATATTTGACCGGTCGTAAAAGGTACGATATTCGCCACCCGCAGTTCTGAAACGAAAAACTTCAGCAAGCGATTCTTCCCTGTTTTCTATTGCGGTCGTCATCCGCTGTTCAATTCCCGCCCTTTCATCAGGATGCAGGTGGTCCAAAAACATTTCCAGGTCTATTTTCCTGCTCTCCGGTTCAATCCCATAGATCTTATATAATTTATTATTACCCCATGTTTCATTCTTTTGAAAATCATGGTCCCATACTGCATCATTTGTTGCCTGTGCTATTAATTCAAAACGTTCATTTGACTTCCTGATCTTTTCCTCGGCTTTTATCCTGTCTGTAATATTTTTACTGGTGATAATGAACCCGGTGGCAATCCCTTTATTGTCTTTAAGCAGGTTTATATTACTTAACAGGTTTATTTTTTCTTTGGTTTTCGGATGTATGAAGTTGAACTCACCTTTCCATTTCCCTTCAGAAAAAACCTGTTTAAACACTTCTTCGTTACTGGTACTTGGATATTCAAATGTAACCAGTTCAGGTATTTTTCTGCCCATTACTTCCTCTGCAGTAAACCCGAATAAATCTTCACATGCACTGTTCCAGCTTACTATACACCTGTTGGTATCTAATGATGTAACCGCATCCGAAACACTCTCCAGCAGGCTGGCCTGGTACATCAGCCTGTTCTTGATCTTTTTTCGCTCAGTAATGTCCCTGATAAATCCTATCAATGTATGAGAGGTTGCCATTTTAGAATTGATCTCTACTTCCAGGATTGAACCATCTCTTTTCTTTAATCTTCTTTCATATAAAAGGCTTTTTCCCTGCATCAACTCATGGATCCTTAGCGGGTTGGAGTCCTTGTCTTCGGCAGGCAGAAAATCTGTTAAGTGATATCCTATCAACTCGTCATCCGACAGGTCAAGCATTTGCTGTATACTATTATTCACTTCCAGGATAACACCTTCCATATCTGTAATTACGATCCCGTCTGATGCCTGCTCTATAAGCGAACGGTACTTTTCTTCCTTATTCTTTAAAGCAAGTGTTATCTGCTTGATATCGCTGACATCTTTAAAAAAGATTGTAAGCCCGTCTTTTGAGGGATAAATATGATTTTCGAGCCACTTATCAAAAGGTGCATAATATTCTTCCAGGTATTGGTACTCCTGTGTTTCCATAGCCCGGTGGTAAGCATAATAAAATGGCTGATCAACTCCTGATGGAAATTCTTTCCAGATATTTTTTCCGATAAGGCTCTGGGGTTCCCGTCCCAATATCTCACCGGCCTTTTCATTTACATAAGTATAAAGCCAGTTATTATCAAGTGCAACAAAAGCATCAGATACTCTTTCTACCAGCGAACGGTATTTGCTTTCGCTGTTTTTTAATTCACTGGTACGGCTTAGTACCAATTCATTCAGTTTCCGGGGCCTTATGGCAATGCGGAAGGTAAACACGGCTGCCAGAACTGAAAGAAGCAAACCCAGCAAAGCAAGCATTACTATATCTTCGGAATTGCGGTTTGATGATATTCTGGTAACCGAGAGTTTCCATTCTCCATCCGGTACATAAACTGAAACCGATTGGGCGCCTGAATTTTCTTTGTGGGTGGGTAAAAAGAATTCTTCTTCATTATTATCGGGGTTACGTTTTGAGAGCTGAAAAAAGTAACCATTGTTTCCCAGGCTGTCGATGCCAACAGCCTTAAATAAGGTTGACATTTTAATTACAATAGCCGAAAACCCCCAGAATTTATTCTGTCTGTAAACCGGCAGCCGGCCTACAATCCCCATACCACCCTGTTTCAGTTTAAATGGGCCTGCAAAAAATAATTTCTTTTGCTCTATAGCCTTATACGCTTCTTTATTCCGGGAAGAGTCTTTTAAAATATCATAACCGATCACATTCTCATTTCCTCTTAAAGGATAAACATATTTGATGACACCATCCGGCACCAGTTGCACTGCATCGATACCTTTACCCGACTCCATTACCTGGGCAGCTATAGAATCAAAATTATTTATTTCTCCGTTCTTATCTATCAGGAAAGCAAGTATCTTGGCTGCAGACAGGCTTTGCATTAAAGTTTCCTGCAGTTTATCTTTTGCCTGGTGAACAACTTCTATAGCTTCTTTTTCGCTGTTTTCTTTTGTCAGCTGGTAGCGTTCAAAAATAAGTTCACTGAATAATATGGAAAGTATAAGAAACACCAGGCTGCTTAATAGAACAGGCCTGTTAAATATAGAAAAAGGCATATTTTTTTTTTCGACCTGCCCGGCTGATTCAGTGTTTTGTAAAATGGTTTTCGCTGACATAAGATAATGGTGTTATCGGTAACTGGCTGGTCTTCACAATTACATATGACTTAAGTTACAACTTTATACCGACAAAGTAGTTTGTTGTTTAATAAGCGTATTGCAAAAGTATCTATTTATTGGAATTTGTGTTATAGATGTTATTCTACATAAGTACAGTAAAATATTCTATAGGCATTGTGATACGTTTCAGAGCAAAAATGCAAAAAATATAATCGGATATTGAAAGCTACTGAAGCTGTAAAGGCCTGATAAACAACTATAAGGATGTTTATTAAAATACAAGGTATTACTTTTAGCTATACTGTAAATGATACAAAACAGGTCTCCGGGAAATACGTTAAAGATGAGTTGGAGACAATAGCAAAGTACCCGGGTTAAATAACCGGAATTGTATACATGAATTTTCAGATCACGAATGAAAAGCCGGCAGTAACTTTATTTCGTTTCGGTATAAAATAATTTTCTTATTGTTTTCCAGCTGTTTCAGTAATCTTGATACAACAACCCTGGATGTTGCCAGTTCATCTGCAATCAGATGATGCGATGCTTTTATAACACTGGATCCGGTAATACGTTGTTTATCTTTCAGGTAGGCGATCAGTCTTTCATCCAGCTTATGAAAGGCTATACTTTCAATTGATTTCAATAATTCGATAAAACGCTCATTAAAACTACGCATGATATAATTCTTCCAGCCCGGGTAGGTGCATAACCATTCATCTAATTTAATATGCGGTATGGCTATCAGTTCCACATCATCCTCTGCAATTGCCTTTACTTCACTTTTCTTTACTTCTATACAACAGCTGTATGCCATTGAACAACTTTCGCTGCTTGACAGATAGTATAATAAAATTTCATTCCCATCTTCATCCATCCGTAAAACCTTGATTGTGCCTTTCAGGATCAGGGGCATCATACGGATGTACTTGCCATAATCCATGATCAGGTCTCCTTCTTTATAATGCTGCACAACGCCAAACTGATGAATTTCTTTGAGCCAGCGTCGCCATACATTCCCACTACAGAGCGGAAATCACGAAACACAGTATAAGCAATAGTATTTGCGTTGGTAAAATAATTAGCTGCCTGTACTTTCAACGTGACGCGGGAAATATTTGTAGTGTCATAGAAATAATCCATGCCTGTCCAGCGCATT
>JBJTMN010000077.1:0-2206 GCA_046070545.1 Ferruginibacter sp. | reverse complement strand
GTATTGTGGTATGGAAATATCTTTTGGTTTTTTATACACAGCATCCAGATCGGGCCTGTCCATGGCCTTCACATGATGAAGCGTAAAATCTGTTCCACCAGGCATTTTAAAATGGATACTACTCCTGCTATACCACTCAGTATTGTAACCCCATTGCAGGTATATCCCGGATATCAGTTTACCTTTTTTCTGGGCCGATGCTGTAAAAACGAAGCTGCAAAATGCCATACAGCCAATCAGTTTCTTCATAAGCAGTGTTTTTCAAAAGAGTACCATCTCTTTCTGTTCTTAATTTCTGTTATTTTCTTAAAACTTCTGCAAATTAAAGAGATAGACTGAGATATGCATAAACTCTTTTGTTAAGCAGTTATTAAGCAGGAGGATAGCCTGTTCGTTCAGGCTATCAGGTAATTATCTGCAACAATTGCATAAAAATTTTACCCTGGCTGCTTATGAGTCAGGTAAAAGGCTTTCCTCATGCCAGAATAGCCGGATTTTTCAATTGGATTAAGTTTTGAGACAAGTAAATAAAACAATAACTATGAGTTTACAGAACTTAACAATAAAGTCGCAGGAAATACTCCAACAGGCTCAGCAACTGGCTTTTACTGCCGGTAATGCCAATATTGAAACGGAGCATTTGTTAAAAGCAATGCTGAACGATAAAGATTCGCCTATTGAATATCTGCTCAAGAAGAATAATATCAACGTTAATTATGTTGATGAAAAGCTGGAAGCTGCAATACAGAAACTTCCAAAGGTTTCTGGAGGTGAGCCTGCGCAATCATTAAGCCGCGATGCCAATAATGTGCTTTTAAGATCAACAGCTACATTAAAAACTTTCCAGGATGAATTTGTGAGTGTTGAGCATTTATTGCTTGCACTTTTGCAGGGAAACGATAACACAGCAAAATTATTAAAAGATGCAGGGTTAACCGAAAAAGGGTTGATAGCTGCTATTAAAGATCTGAAAAAAGGTTCAACTGTTTCTTCACAAACATCCGAAACCCAGTTCAACGCATTGAATAAATATGCGAAGAACCTGATTGAAATGGCAAGGTCTGGCAAACTTGACCCTGTTATAGGAAGAGATGAAGAGATCAGGAGAACCCTGCATATTCTTTCCAGGAGAAGTAAGAATAATCCCATACTTGTCGGGGAGCCTGGTGTTGGTAAAACCGCTATAGCAGAGGGTTTGGCTATGCGTATTGTTAACGGTGATGTGCCGGAGAACCTGAAGTCAAAGATCATTTATGCACTGGATATGGGGCAGCTGATCGCAGGTGCCAAATATAAAGGTGAGTTTGAAGAACGTTTAAAATCAGTTGTAAAAGAAGTTACTTCCAGTGACGGACAGATCATTTTATTCATAGATGAAATTCATACGCTGGTAGGTGCCGGAGGTGGTGATGGTGCTATGGATGCAGCTAATATTTTAAAGCCGGCATTGGCACGTGGCGAACTGAGAGCAATTGGTGCTACTACATTAAGTGAGTATCAGAAATTCTTTGAAAAAGATAAGGCGCTGGAACGAAGGTTTCAAAAGGTAATGATAGATGAACCTTCAGTAGAGGATGCCGTTTCTATTTTGCGCGGACTTAAGGACAGGTACGAATCATATCACCATGTTTTGATAAAAGATGAAGCTATTATTGCCGCCGTTGAATTATCCAGCAGGTATATAACAGATCGGTTTTTACCCGATAAAGCCATTGACCTCATTGATGAAAGTGCTGCCAAACTCCGTTTGGAAATGAACAGCATGCCCGAAGAATTAGATGAACTGGACCGGAAGATACGCCAACTGGAAATTGAAAGGGAAGCCATCAAAAGAGAAAAGGATGAGCAGAAGTTAAAGCAATTGAATACGGATATTTCTAACCTGTCTGTTGAAAGGGATACATTTAAAGCCAAGTGGCAGCAGGAAAAGGAAATAGTGGAAAAGATACAGAATGCCAAGGCCGAAATTGAACATTTGAAACTGGCTGCAGATAAAGCAGAGCGTGAGGGTGATTATGGAAAGGTTGCTGAAATACGTTATGGCAAGGTGCAGGAACAGGAAAAAATTGTGGATGAGTACACCCAACAGCTCACCGATAGTACCGAAAAACGCCTGTGAAAAGAAGAAGTGGATGCAGAAGATATTGCCGAAAGCATCGCAAAAGCAACCGGTATTCCGGTAAGCAAAATGCTGCAAAGCGAACGC
>JBJTMN010000076.1:0-5598 GCA_046070545.1 Ferruginibacter sp. | reverse complement strand
AATCTCAATGCCTCCTCTCTGCTGTAGGAGATGATCTCTTTTACCTGCGCTGAAAAATTATTATCCATTTTATATTGAATTTAGCTTGTACAATAATAACGATTATTTCAAAGATATAGTTGGCCGGAATTCGTAAATGTTAATATGTTAAAAAAATAAACTCCCCTGAAGTTACTGATTAAATAGTTTTACTAAAGTTTCTTAACATACTGATAACCATTAACTATTTTTTATTATTTGGTTTTCAGATAACAAAATTTACTTTACTTTACAAAGAACGACTGTATAACCTGAATATCTTTTATGAATGTCAAAATAGATACCAAAGAAAGATTTACTGTAATTACGCCGGAAGAAGCGCATTTATCTGTTAATATGACAGACGAACTCAATAAATTGTTGCTGCAGTACCTGCAAAAAGACATACCTCATGTAATTTTGAAAATGGATGCTGTAGAAACTGTTGACGAACTAATGGCCGAAAACATAGCATCAGTTCAACAGCAGTTCTATGAAAACAATTGCTCCTTTGTTATTTGCGGACTGAAAAAAGATGTGGTACAATTATTGGAGCGAAAGGAACTGCTTGAGTTCATGAATGTTACACCCTCAGAAAGTGAGGCCTGGGATATAGTGCAGATGGAAGAGATTGAAAGAGAACTATTAGGAGATGATTAATCCGTTTGCAGTTACGTGTTTTGGGTTTTGAGTCTTTAGTTTTGGGTTGAGCAGCACTTCAAAACATTTTACAGTCTTATAAACTTTAACTGACTTATTACAAAAAACACAAAACAATAAACACAAAACCCAAAACCAAAGACTTTGCTCGCTGTAACCATACTAGGAAATAATTCTGCCATACCTGCTTTTGACAGGAACCCTACTGCCCAGGTTCTACAAACACCCGATGAAAGTTTTCTGATCGATTGCGGTGAAGGAACACAAATGCAGTTTACAAGATACAAGATCAAACGCAGTAAAATAAACCACATATTCATATCTCATTTACATGGAGACCATTATTTTGGACTGATTGGTTTACTTACCAGCATGAGCCTGCTTAACCGGACACAGGACCTGCATTTGCATGCACCGCCCGAACTTGAACAGTTGATACCCCTGCAATTGAATTTTGCTTCAACACATCTTTGCTTCAACCTGCATTTTCACCCGCTTGTTAATGAGGGAGTGATCGTTGACGGTAATAAAATGAGTGTTGAATGCTTTAAAGTAAAACACCGCATTGACTGCTGGGGATTTCTGTTCAGGGAGAAGAAGAATCCTCGGAAGCTGGATGCTGAGCGGGCAAAGATCTACGAGATACCTGCAGCCTTTTATGAGAACCTGCAGCGGGGCGAGGATTATGTTACCAAAAAAGGAACCATTGTACCCAATGAAGAAGTTACTACAGCGGCCCCCAAAGGGAAAAGTTATGCCTATTGTGCCGATACCATTTTTGATGAAAGCCTGGCAGAAAAAGTGAAGGATGTAGATATGCTCTATCACGAAACCACTTACCTGAAGGATCTGCATGAAAGAGCTGCGGCCAGGTTTCACAGCACTACCGTTCAGGCCGGCACCATTGCCAAAAAAGCCAATGCAAAAAAATTACTGATCGGGCATTTTTCTTCCAAATACGAATTGCTGGATGAATTTTTAACAGAAACTACTGAAGTATTTGAAAACACGGAACTCGCCATCCAGGGCAGTTGCTATATCATATAATTATTCCCCTGTTTTTATCACATAGTTAAATCCATCTGCCATTATCCAGCAATAAAACTCGGGGAACCATTTACGCCAGGCTTTTTCATTATGTTTTTCTTTGGCATCAATAACAGCATAAATCTGTGCTGCTGATCTTTCTCCCAGTGCCTCCTGTATCTTCTGCATATCATTTACAAAGGATGCCCCTTCATGTTCTCCGATGTAAAAGAAAAACTTACCATTATTTTTTGCTGAAAGCGAATCAGTTAAAGAGCTGATACCGGGCGCTGTCCAGAAAGCGGGTGAAAAAATACCAGCTTTTCCAAAGATACCAGGCTGTTTCAGCATGGCATAATAAGCCAACAAGGCTCCCGAGGAACTCCCGGCGATCAATGTATTCTCTTTACCAGGCAAAGTGCGGTATTGTTTGTCAATAAAGGGTTTTAGTGTTTCTGTTAAAAAGGCCAGGTATTGATCGGCTTCACCTTTTCCGAAGTTTTGAAATTCGTACGGGTTGTATTCATTCAATCGTTGCGGCCCGTTATCAATGCCCACAACAATGCTGGCCTGTTTACCAGACCTGATAAGCGTATCCAGGCATTCATCAACGCCCCATTCGCCAAATGCCGAGGTGGCGGCATCAAAAAGATTCTGACCATCCTGCATATACAAAACCGGGTAGTGTTTTTTGGAATTAGCATAACCTTCGGGCAAATAAACCCAGATGCGACGATAACGTTGAAGCTGTGGCATGTAAAAAGCCGTATCCATGATATGAACCTGTTTACCGGCTGTGTGCCTCCGGCTTACACCGGTAAAATCATCTTTCCAGGCTTCAATATTTATTTCAATGCTCGTGTCGCTGAAAATTTCAATTTCACGGTTCTCTGTTTCATAACCATGATCCTGGCATTCAACTTTTTTCCAGTTGCCCCGGGTACATTTAAATTCATATTCGCCCGCAGGCAGTTTGGTATATAGAGAAAGGATATTTTCATCGCCCTGCGATAACACATATGCAGAGTTGTGAGGATTCCAGCTGTTAAAATTACCCGCGATAAAGATACTGTCCTGTGCATGCTGCAGCGGATATTTACCCAGCTTAAAACGAACAGTAAATTGTGCTTCGCCGGACAGGAAGCCCAGCAATAATGCAGCAAAGCACAAAAAATATTTCATCTTATTTATTTAGAAAAGCTTTCACTTTTTGATGAATGCTGCTGCTTAGCGGAACCAACGGTAACCGCAGTACATTTTCAATGAGACCCTGTTCGTATAAAAATGCTTTTACACCGGCAGGATTATTCTCTGCAAACAGCAGGTCATTTCCTTCCAGGCATTTATAATGAAGGGGCCTCGCTGCAGCAAAATCGCCCTGCAAACAGAAACGCACCATATCCGAAAAATCTTTTGGGAAACAGTTTGCAGCCACACTGATCACACCATCCATGCCACAGGCTATTAAGGGAAGGGTAACATGATCATCGCCACTTACCACCAGGAAATCAGCCGGCCTGTCACGGAGTATATGCATGCACTGTACCATGTTGCCGCTGGCTTCTTTAATGCCTGCAATATTGTCTACTTCTTTGGCCAGGCGCAACGTGGTTTCTGCACTGATGTTACTTCCTGTTCTGCCGGGTACATTATATAACAATACGGGTTTAGGGCTGGCGCTCGCCAGGTTCTTATAATGCTGAAAAATACCTTCCTGCGATGGTTTGTTATAATAAGGGCTCGCACACAATACAGCCGCCGCTTTTTCCAACGGGTAACTCTGCAGGTTCTCCATCACTTCTTTGGTATTATTTCCTCCTACACCAACCACTATGGGTACTCTTCCATGTACTTTTTCAACTGTATAGTGAATGATATCAAACTGTTCTTCGGTATCCAATGTAGGCGTTTCGCCGGTAGTGCCTAAACTGACAATATAATCAACCCCATCCTTAATAACAGTATCTAGCAGTTTCCCCAATGCATCATAATCTACTTCCATCGTTGATTTAAAAGGAGTGACAATCGCAACACCTGTGCCCTGTAATTGTAAACGCAAACTCATGAGTTATTTTTTTTGTGAAGGTATTGAGAAGTGATGAATTTTTAACCGTTCATTTTAGTTTTTGCCTCCATACACCAGCGCAATTCATTGATAAAACCCGCTGCCCGTTTATCGGTTGCTGCTTTATCCGCGGGGTTGCCGTTCTCGTCAAACGCCTCCTGTACCTTGGGCACCGGAAACATGGCAGGAACTGTCCAGGCCCTTATTTTCCACAGCGTAAACTGCAGCGAAGTAATTACCTGAGAACCTCCAAAAATACCGTTGGAAACCGTGGAGATAGCAACGGGTTTCCTGTACCATTCATCGTACAAAAGGTCCACTACATTTTTTAAACTGGCCGGGTAACCTCCATTGTATTCAGGCGTTACAATAATAACCCCGTCGGCATGCTTTATTTTACCGGCAAAATCAAGCATTGCTGCAGAAGGGTCTTTCTGAAACTTAAGCCGCTCATCAAAAACCGGGAACCGGTATTCATCCAGGTCCAGCAGTTCCGCTGTTGCCAGTTCATTTGTTTCCAGGTAGTTCTTAAAATACAAAGCAACCCGGTGGCTGGCACGACCGGTTCTTACACTTGATGAGATGATGGCAATAGTTGGCATGGCAAATATTTTATTAGTTAAAGTGTTTTATAAAAATATACCTCCGGCAACGCACTGCCAAATTAATAACAGTTGGTATCAACAGCGCTTTTTGTTAACGACTTTTATTGTGCCAGGTATCCGCCATCAACATTATAATAAGAGCCGGTTACGAAAGAAGCTTTATCAGAGTTCAGCCATAAAGCCAGTTCAGCAACTTCTTCTGCTGTGCCCAGTCTTCCCATGGGATGCATACCTTTTAATACCTGCAGGGTAGCATCATCCAGTGCGCTCAGCAATGGTGTAACAATATAACCAGGACCGATCGAATTGATCCTGATCTTCTTATCTGCATATTCAAGTGCTGCCGCTTCTGTGAGTCCTACAACACCATGCTTGGCCGCTGCATAGGCAGCAGACCCCCTGGTGCCCACCTTGCCTAAAATAGATGCCATATTCACGATACTGCCACCACCTGAAGCAAGCATAGCCGGTACCTGGTAACGCATACCATAAAACACACCGGAGAGATTGATGGAGATCACTTTGTCCCAGCCATCGACCGGGTAATCACCAACCGGACCGATAGGGCCGCCAATACCTGCGTTATTAACAGCAATATGTAAACTGCCAAATGCTTTCAGGGCAGCATCAACAAGCGCTTTACAATCTCCGGGCTTTGATGTATCTGTTTTTACAAATACGGCTTCGTTGCCCCCTGATTTAATCTGGGCAACTGTTTCTTCTCCGCCTTTTTCATTAATATCCGAAACAACCACCCTGGCTCCTTCCACTGCATATAACAGGGCAATAGCCCTGCCAATGCCAGATCCTGCGCCGGTTACAATCGCGGTTTTATTTTCTAAACTTTTCATGATAGTATATATTTAAAATGAAAGATCATCTTTAGTAGCAAAAAATACATTTACAAAAACCTGTTTACTGTGTTGGCAGGGATGCCTCTGTAGCGTAATGCAGAAATGCAGAAATAGGATTTAATTACTCCATTAAAGGTACGGCCATATCATGGCATTCCCTATTATTTTCCTTTCATAATTCCAGCATTTCATATTCGTCCTTCTGTTCCTGTTTTCTGCAGGCACAGCATATTTTTTTGACTATGTTTCATCATTTGGGTACCTGCTTTTTTGCCGGAAAAACCGGTTTTACATGCCGAAAAAGCCCTTTTGCGTAACATTTTTCTTCACTCCTGTTACTGCAGATAAGTTTGCACTCATAAAAGTTAAC
>JBJTMN010000075.1:0-5415 GCA_046070545.1 Ferruginibacter sp. | reverse complement strand
ACCATTTTTGCAATGCCTTTTGCATTGATTGGATTTTTTTTGGGAGTATTTACCAGTGATTATGCTTTTTCTATTGTTCCGGGCTGGCATACGAAAGTCCTATCCCCAAATGCACCACATTTTGCTATGCCTGCTTTTATAGATGGAAATATTTTTATAAAACTATTAGTTCTTGTCATTCTCTGTATGGTATTCGCCCGTTCTTCCGCCATGGCTTTCAACCGCTGGCTTGATGCAAATTTTGATGCAAAGAATCCACGTACAGCCATCAGGGAAATTCCGGCAGGCATTATCAAATCAAACAATGCATTGTTTTTTGTAATTGCCAATTGCATATTGTTTATTATTTGCACTTTCTTCATTAATACAATTTGTTTTTACTTATCGCCGGTGGCTTTGTTCGTGGTTTTGTTTTATAGTTATACCAAGCGTTTTACGGCACTGTGTCACCTGGTACTGGGTGTTGGTTTAAGCCTCGCTCCCATTGGCGCTTACCTGGCTGTAACCGGGCAGTTTGCATTGTTGCCCATTCTTTTTTCTTTCAGTGTATTATTTTGGGTAAGTGGTTTCGATATCATTTATGCCCTGCAGGATGAAGAGTTTGATAAAACGAACCAGTTACATTCCATACCTGCCGCATTGGGTAAATCAAAAGCACTGATGGTTTCCAACCTTTTACATGTGCTTTCTGCCGCCTGTGTGATCAGTGCAGGTGTGTATGGCCATTTTGGATTATGGTATTGGATCGGCGTAGCCATATTCTGTGGTCTGTTGATTTATCAGCATACATTGGTAAAACCAAACGATCTAAAAAAAGTGAATATGGCTTTCTTTACAACCAATGGCATCGCTTCGGTTGTTTTTGCCATCTTTGTAATACTCGATTTATTTTTATCATAAATATGGCCAGAATCCTTGCAATAGACTATGGTGGCAAACGAACCGGCCTGGCAGTAACAGATCCCTTGCAGATCATTGCTACGGGTTTGGAAACTATCGACTCCCGGGAACTTATTCCCTGGCTTAAAAAGTATTTATTGCAGGAAGATGTTGAACTCATCATCATAGGTCTGCCTAAAAACTGGGATGAAAGCGACACACATGGTACACCGCTGGTAGAAGCTGCCATCAAAAAAATACAAAAGGAATTCCCTGCAATGCCCCTGAAAACGGTGGATGAACGCTATTCTTCCAAAATGGCCAGGGATGCCATGCTGGAAATGGGGATGAAGAAAAAAGACCGGCGGGACAAAAAAAATGTAGATTTAATTGCTGCTACCATCATCCTGCAGGAATATCTTCAATCCATTTAGCCTAAATTTGCAGTATGATTCTTCCGATAGTAGCATATGGTTCGCCTGTTTTAAGAAAGGTTTGTGATGATATTACAGCCGAATATCCCGGGTTGGATAAACTGATCGCTGATATGTGGGAAACCATGTACAACAGTAACGGTGTAGGTTTGGCTGCCCCCCAGATAAATGCCCCCATCCGGCTGTTTGTAATGGACAGCGAGCAGATCTTTGAGAACCAGGAAGAAGATGAAAAAGATGACTATCCGGATGCTCCCGGCTATAAAGGGGTATTCATCAATGCCCATATTGTAGAACTAAAAGGCAGGGAATGGGCTTATAATGAAGGGTGCCTGAGCATTCCCAAAATAAGGGAAGATATCATGCGTAACGAAGAAGTAACATTGGAGTTTGAAGACGAAAATTTTAATACACATATTAAAACCTTTAATGGATTAACAGCCAGGGTGATACTGCATGAGTATGACCATATAGAAGGAAAACTGTTCATTGATTACCTGAAGCCCCTGAAACGAAAACTGATGAAACGCAAACTGGATGATATTTCCAAAGGAAAGATCAATGTGGATTACCGGATGGTTTTTCCAAAATAAGGATCTGGTTCAGCAAAACACTCCGGTAGATTATTTCATTTCCTGATATGAAGCAAGTAATCCCATCTAATATATTGATATTAATTTACTTATCCACAAATAATCTTTTTTTATAAATACCCAGTTTGAAGTATTGCACAATCCAATTTTATCCCCTAATTTAGTACCATAAATCAAAATTAACCAGCTATTTTCACCATTAAACATCGCTTATGAGAAAAGTACGACTATTATTTTTTTCGGTTGGTGTCTTTTTCTCTCTCGGTTCGTTTGCACAAAGTATTAGTCCGGCAACATTAAACGCTACAGGTGGTAATTACATTTTTACCTACTACGTTGTTGAATGGAGTTTCGGCGAGTCTATGGCTATCAATACCATGACTGACGCCAATTCCAATGTTATTGTGACCAATGGAATTCTGCAACCGAACACCCACAATCCGGCTACTGTTAACAATAACACGGCCTGGGACAGAGATGAGATCAGGATATTGCCGAATCCCACACAAAATGTCATTGAGATTGATTTCTTCAGTAAACAGAAAGGTAAGGTTATCATGAATCTTTTTGATGAATCAGGAAGGTATGTGGGAACCCGCCAGTTTGATTATTTTGGTAATGGTAGTATACAAAAATGGGATCTTACACAGTTCCCTTCCGGTATGTATCTGCTGAATATTCAATTACAGCCAACAGGAACATCTGTTGCTAAAAAAGGTTCTTTTAAAGTTATTAAAGTCAAATAGCCTTTTCAATAACCTATACTACAAAAACAATAAACTAAAACTAAATAACACATGAAAAAGATTTTATTAACGATAACAGCTTTTTTGGTTACGTTATTCGCTGTGGCACAGTCGCCCAACCTGTTGAATTACCAGGGGGTTGCCCGTAATTCAGTAGGTAACGTATTACCCAGCCAGCCTATTGGTTTACGCTTGAGCATTTTAAGTGGTAGCCCGACAGGAACACCTGTTTATACAGAAACCAGGAATGTAACTACAAATGCATTTGGTTTATTTAATGTACAGGTGGGTAGCCCCGGTGCTATTACTACCACAGGTACCATTGCGGGTATAAACTGGACAGCTTTTGGAGTTGGCAGCGGAACCAAATATTTACAGGTTGAAATTGATCCCATAGGTGGAACAAACTACTTTAACGTAGGTTCTACACAATTGGTGAGTGTACCCTATTCATTATATGCTGCTGCTGCTGCGCCTGTTGGCCCTGCCGGTGGTGATTTAACAGGTACCTACCCTAATCCACAAATTTTATTTCCTTTAATAAAAACTTTCAATTTTCCAGCAAGCCAGTTAATTGGTATGACTAACTCGGCCACAACCGGTACAGTAGGTGCAATTACTGGTACCAGTGCCAGTACAGATGCAAATGCAGTAGCGATTCAGGGAACTATATCTTCTACCACACCCGGTGGTTTTTCAGCAGGTGTAAGAGGTATTAATAATGGTACTGCCGGTTTAGGTATTGGTGTGTATGGTAGCCAGGCAGGCAGCGGCTGGGGTGTGTATGGTACTACGCCAAATGGCTTCGGTGTAAATGGTGCAAGTACAACAAGCACAGGTGTTAACGGTTCAAGTACAAGTGGTACAGGCGTTGCCGGTGCAAGTACAAGTGGTGTTGGTGTTAGCGGTATATCTAATACAAACAGTTCTGGTACATTTACAAATACAAATGCAGCTAATGCTGCCCCAACTTTAGTTGCTAATACTAACGGTGCAGGCGATGGAGTGCAGGCAATTAATACCGGCACTGGTAAAGCAGGTACTTTCACCATTAATAATACAGCCAATGCTAATTTTGCTGTTGATGCTAATTCTAATGGTACCAATACAACTGTAAACTCTACTAACACAGGAACTGGTTTTGCAGGTAACTTTACAGTTAACAATGCAGCCAGTACAGCAGATGCGTTAAGGGCCAGTACCAACGGAACCGGTGCAAGCTGGGCTATTCGTGGTGTAAGTTCTGGTACTAATGGTGCAGGTTTGTTTCAACAAACAAATGCTGCAAATACTGCAAACAACTTACAAAGTAATCAGGCAGGTTTAGGCCGTGCCGGTTTATTTCAGAATACAAATGCAGCGAATACTGCAAATGCTTTAGAAGCTACCACCGCAGGTACCGGCTTTGCTGTAAGAGCTGCCAGCACCAATGCATCGCCTAAAGCTTTATTTACTGCCGGTGGTGTACAATTAACCGGCATTGGCGAAGCAAACAACTTCTTATTAAAATCGGATGCTGCAGGTAATGCTAACTGGGTTGCACCGTCTGCTATCGGTGTTGTAACAGGCACAGGTACTTTAAACTTTGTTCCAAAATGGACACCAAATGGAACCAACCTGGGTAATTCTCAGATTTTTGACGATGGAACAAATGTTGGTATTAATACAATTACTACCCAGGATAAATTCCAGGTTAACCCTGCAGGTGCAGGAGGTATGAGCGTTAGTACCAATATGGCTGCAGGTGGTTTTACCGGTTTATTTTTAGGTATCTCCTCACAAAGTGGTGGTTATGGCAGAATACAGGCTGTAAGATCATCAGGTAGCGCTTTTGGTGACCTTGTTATAAATAATTTAGGTGGAAATGTTGGTATTGGTGGGACAACTGCTCCTCAACATCAGCTTTCTGTAGGACCAGCATCTGCAGATGCACAAGGTGTAGTAGTTCGTGGTTTTGGTGGCGGACCATTAAATTGGAAAGGCGGTGGCGCATTTGGTAATACAACTGCTACCGCTATACTGGGTGAATTAAACGGTGTTGCAACAATCGGTGGCCATAACAGTAATCTTTCTGCATGGACCCCGTTCACAATAAACCCGGTACCTGGTAATAATGTAGGTATCGGTACAGCAGCTCCAACTTATGCTTTAGATGTTAATCATAACGGATCTACTGGTTTACATGTAAGATCACTTGCTTCATTCTCGGTTATTGACCTGGATGCCGCAAACGGCGATGCTGCTTTGCGCTATCAGAGTGCTGGCTCAACACGCTGGAATGTACGTAATGCCCCAGGCAGTAATGACTACCAGATCATAAGAAACAACTCTTTACCTGCCAATGTTACAATTAATAATGGTACTGGTTTTGTTGGTATAACTCAAACTGCACCTGCTTATCAAATGGACGTTTTGCATTCGGGAGCAAATGGTATACGCAGCCAGTCGAGCAGCAGTTTCTCTGTTGTAGATATTGATGCAAATAATGGTGATGCTGCTTTACGTTTTCAAAAAGCTGGAACTGGTATGTGGAATACACGTAACCGCCCTGCTGATGATTACTACGAGATTTTTGAATTAGGTGGTGGCGGAAGCCGTTTCGTAATTCAGGATGCAACTGGTTTTGTAGGTATTGGCGGCCCGGGTGCAACAACTTCTCCTGCTTACCAGTTAGACGTTGAACATGGTGGTGCAACCGGTATCCGCAGTAAATCAACCGGAACTTTCTCTGTAGTTGATATTGATGCTGCTAATGGTGACGCT
>JBJTMN010000074.1:0-8376 GCA_046070545.1 Ferruginibacter sp. | reverse complement strand
CCATCGCCATTTACATCGCCTGCGCTGGCTACACAACTACCAAAAATTGCCCCTGCCTGGTTGGCATCATCTCCCTGCCAGTCGGGTATACCTGCGGTTCCGGTGCTTATGGGGTCGATAGTAATCGGATAAACTGCATCTTTTGCATCAACCTGTATATAAAAACGGCCTTTACTTTTTTTATGTAAAGAAGCTGCCAGCAGTTTATTGTTTGCATCCCATACTTTCAGATCGCGGTAGTTTAAAACATTTATTTTTTTATAGAAGAACTGCAGGCTGTTGCCGGTTAACTTAGCTTTCAGTTTTGTTTTAACGCTGAAATTTATTTTCAGCTTCTTGCTTTTTGATAAAGGCTGGCGGACTATAAAATTCTGCCTCATGCCCTCATCATTATTGATATACTCAACTGTAACTTTTTCTGTTACGCAGGATGCCTTATTGTTTGCAACCTCCCAATTACCATGGCCAAACTGCTTCTTATCCAGGCTGAATCTTACTTTCCATCCAGGCAGGTATTTGTATTTAATTTCATCCGGTCCTGCCAAAGGGGTTGCTTTGCCTATTGGAATTTTGGTTGAACGAGGTTCAGCAGAAAAGCCATTATCATCATAAAAAAAACGCAGGTTATTTTTTCGGTTGGGTGTGCAGTAAGCTTGGTATTTTTCTTCCCAGGTAAAATTATATTCGCTTTTGCGAATGTTTTCCTGTGCAGTGGCCATCCAATCCTGGCTCCAGGGTTCAATAACCTTTTTTTCAGGTTCAAAAAAACTGGACTTGTTGTTGTTATTACAATGAAAAGAGAATACCGGGGTGCTGGTAATGCTTTTATCAACTGTTGTAGAAGGAATAAGGTTTTGCGAAAGCGGCATTACCGCAATAGCAGCAACAAGGGTAAAAATTTTATACATATTTCAGAAATAAGGCAGAATAGATTTCGTGTTGTATTAAAACATACAAAGATAAAATTCAATGCGATGGCAGGTATGCAAACTAATTGCCAGCAACTGTTAAAATGAGTGAACCGGACAAAAAGCATCCAGGGTGAGTTTTGCTGCCTGTAATAAAGTAAGCTGTTAAATAAGGCAGGGAATTTGGTTTGTTGCTTTATAAACCGCAGAAGCCATATTCTATAAATGCTTTGTAATCTAATACAGTAAAGGATCTGGGGCAGATGATGCACCGGAATGCCTGGAGATTTTGCAGATACAGGAGAGGCTGCAAATTGTTTTACGACCTGCCCGGCACTGTTGATTAATTACACATCCATAGTTGCATACTATTTATTGAACTGGAACAACCCCATTTTGCTGATATGCCGCCAACAAGTGATGTTGGCAAAAATTACCTGGAGGTTTTATATTCATGAGATCTGATCTTAATTTTTTAAGCAAGTAATTATAATGCGGGTGCCAGGGCTGGCACTATAACATTACCGGAATATAAAATGCGGCCGTACAGCCGCATTTTATAAATTACCTAGAAAACAGCTATTCAATTACCTTGTACGATTTAAACAATTTGACCTTTGTTTTCTCCACCAATGTTTTATAATCATCCCATTTACCATTGAAAAATGCATTTGTTTTTTGTACCGCTTCATTTACCATTCCTTCCGCTTCATTGGCCAGGCGCATTTCCTGCTGGTCGGGTATCTTTGTTTTTTGTTGTACCTCACCGATAGCTTCGTTCAAAACATCATTTACAGTGACCTGGAAAGGTGAGCCATATCCTTGCTTTTCCTGAGGTTTGCCAAAAATAAAGTTGCGGATGCTTTTAATGGAATCTTTCATGGCATTGCCTGCTTTACGCAGGCTGTCAGCCTCTTTTCCGTCTTCATTTTTTAACTGCGCTTCTACCTTGGCAATAGTTTCTTCAGCTTCTGTAAAGCGGTCGGTAATTTCTGTTAAGCGCAAGGTGCTTTTTTCAAGCCTGGTAAGCATGACCATTTTTGCATCGTATATCTCTTTACTTTCAATCACATTCGGATCGGGGTTCACCACGATCATCGCAGAGTCCATTTCTTTACCAACGGCCATCACCAGTTTATAGGTTCCCGGAAAAACGGTGTTGCCTCTTGGTTCCGGAGCATCGGCTTTTGGTTTAGGCGAGTTTGGCTGGCGGATGCCTTTCATTTCAAAGCCCCAGCTTTTACGGTTGAAGCCGCTATCTACTTTCATTTTAATAGTGCGTATCAGCTCATTATTCTGTGTATAGATCTTTACCGTGGCAGAATCAGTTTTCATTTTTTTAGCACTGTCTGCTTTTGGCGAAATGAAGAATGAATACAATGCACCCCTGTCGCGGTTCTCTCCTTCATACAAACCCCAGCTGCTCCAGTCGTAACCCGGCTGCGGCCTGTACCTGGCCATGTAAGCTGTTGGTGGCTGAAATAAGGTTAATTTTTTTGAGAATGCATTGCCATTGTTTGATGCTGCTTTTCTGAATGCTTTGATGTCATCAAAAATATAAATGGCACGACCGAAAGTTGCAACAACCAGATCCGATTCTCTCTCCTGTATAGCCAGGTCGTAAGTGGAGACATTGGGATAACCATTTTTCCATTGCTGAAAAGTGGAGCCATTATCAAAACTTATCCAGAGGCCATGTTCGGTACCTACAAAAATTAAATTAGGTTCCACCGGGTCCTGTATCATGCACAAAGCATATCCTTTTACTTTATTCTCGTCTATCATACGCTCCCAGGTTTGGCCGTAATTGCGGGTACGGAAGATGTAAGGTTTAAAATCGCCACGGCGGTAATCATTGCATACAACAAATGCCTCGCCCGCATTATAGCGGCTGGCACGTATCTGCGGAATCCACACCCCTGCAGACATACCGGGTATTTTTCCACGGAAATTTGTCCAGGTTCTTCCACCATCTTTAGTCAGCTGAACATTACCATCATCGGTGCCTGCCCAGATGATATTTTTATCTTTTGCCGATGGTTCAATGCAGATGATGGTATTGTAATTTTCGGCACCTGTGATGTCAATGGATAATCCGCCGTTCTCATCCTGGCGTTGTTGTGCCTTGTTATCGGTTGTAAGATCCGGAGAAATAATTTCCCAGGTAAGCCCTTTGTTGGTGCTTTTGTGTACAAACTGGCTTCCAAAATAAATGGTTTTAGAATCGAAAGGATCCTGTGCAAAAGCCGAGTTCCAGTTAAAGCGCAGTCTTGTTTTCAGATCGGGCATGGGTGGCTGTATGCCCATGCGTTCGCCGGTTGCAATATTTTGTTTGCCCAGGCTTCCGCCCTGGCTCATCGAGTAAACCCAGTCATTGTTATCAGGATCCGGTGAGCAATCAAAACCATCGCCTCCGCCAACATTGTTCCAGTAATAATTGCGGATACCACCGCCATAACGCCAGATGTAAGCAGGGCCATGCCAGGTGCCGTTATCCTGCATGCCGCCCATTACATTATATGGAATTTTGTTATCAACAGCAATATGATAAAACTGTCCTACCGGAATACGTTCATTAAAATTCCAGTTCCTTCCCCTGTCGCGACTGATGCCGATGCCGCCATCATTTCCATCTATCAATAAGTTAGGATCAAGCGGGTTTATCCAGAATGCATGGTGATCGGGATGAATCCCGCTATACGGGATGATCGTTTTAAAATTTTTGCCACCATCTTCACTCATGGTGATGGTTTGCTTGATATTGTAAAGCCGGTTTTCGTTCTTTGGATCCACCCGAATATCCTGGAAATAAAAAGCACGGTTGGTAACCTCTGTTTTATCACTGTTGACCAATTCCCATTTAAAGCCTCCGTCATCTGATCTGTATAAACCATTTTTTGTTGCTTCGATCAGGGCATACACCCTGGATGGTTCGTTGTAGGCAATGGTTAAACCAATTCTGCCTAAGTCTCCTTCAGGTATTCCATCATCCTTACCCAGTTTTTTCCAGTTCCTTCCGCCATCAACAGTTATATACAATCCGCTTCCTTTTCCGCCACTGGTAAAGCTCCAGGGTGTGCGCTGGTGTTGCCACATGGCGGCTATCAGTTTGTTGGGATTGGTGGGATCGATCACAAGGTCGGCACAGCCGCTGGTATCATTGGTATGCAGGATCAGGTTCCAGGTATCGCCTCCATCGGTTGTTTTGTAAACACCCCGTTCGGGATGCGGTGTATAGGGATTTCCAATGGCTGCCACATAAACGATGTTTGGATTAGTGGGGTCAACGATGATGCGGTGGATGTCTTTGGTTTTTTCAAGTCCCATCATTTTCCAGTTCTTTCCGCCGTCCATGGTTTTATAAATTCCTTCGCCCAGGTTGATGGAATTGCGTGGATTGCCTTCGCCGGTGCCTACCCACACAACCGAAGGGTTACTTTGCTGAATGGCAACAGCACCAATGTTTAAAGTGGGTTGATCATCAAAAACGGGTGTCCAGTTACTGCCACTGTTCTCGGTTTTCCAAACGCCGCCCGATGCGGTACCCAGGTAGATCAGATCCGGATTGGTATATAATGCATCAATAGCTGTCACCCTTCCGCTCATACCTGCCGGGCCGATGCTGCGGGGTTTCAGGTTCTTAAACTGGTCGAGCGTGATCTTTTGTGCAAACAAATTATTGCTGCATGCAAAAAGGGATAGGGCCAGGATCAGCAAAGGCAATTTTCTCATAAAAAACATTTAGGCAATGAAGGTGCAAAAAAAAGGCGAGCCTGCAAATTTGAATTGATGAATGGAAAACTGTAAAAGATGAATTTTAAAATTCTATTTAGAGATGTCAAATAATTATATTTTATTTACAGCACAAAACTTCACTATTATGAAATATACAATGATTGTTGTGTTATTCTTTACCCTGGGAGCATCTGCCCAAAAAATTACAACCATTGAAGGCGGTGGAAAAAAACTGATGGTGGCCGATATGACCTATATGGACCGCATAACCTGGGGAGGTTATGAACAGATAGGCAAAGCTGCCCAAAGCGAAACCGATGGTGCGGCCAATACTAAAGCCATTGTTGCGGCTGTTGGCAAAAACAGTGGTTATGATGGAAAAATTTATGCAGCCAGGGTTTGCGACACGCTTACTGCCGGCGGCCACAACGACTGGTACCTTCCCTGCCAGGAAGAAACAAATATCATTCACCAGAATTTTCAAAAACTGAAGCTGGATGAAAAGATGACCATCTGGAGTTCAACAGAAGCAAACGGCACACAGGCTGTAACCAAATATTTTTACAGCGGGGCTTTTTACAATGTGCAAAAAGTTGATCTCTGCCATTTTGTTTGTGTAAGAAAGCCTGATTAATTACTGTTTGCCATCAAACTTCTTTTCAGCATCCTTTGCTTTTTCAAAGTCGAGGATCACCGAGTTAATGCAGTAGCGCAAACCAGTTGGCGGCGGACCGTCGTCGAATACATGGCCCAGGTGTGCCTTGCATTTGCCGCACATGACTTCAGTACGTTTCATTCCGTATGAATTATCAGGCGCATAAATGATGCTTCCTTTATTGATGGGTTCAAAAAAGCTTGGCCAGCCGCAATTGCTTTCAAATTTACCATTACTGTTGAACAAAGGATTGCCACAGGCTGCACAGTAGTAAGTGCCGCCTTCTTTATGGTCCCAGTATTTACCGGTGAAAGCCCTTTCAGTGCCTTTTTCACGGGCAATTTCGTATACATCCTTTGGTAATATCTTTTTCCACTCCTCATTACTGACCTCCACTTTGGCAGTATCAGTTTTGGAGAAGAAGGGGTTTTCTTTTTTAGCAGAATCCATGGTAGTTGTATTATTTTTTTTATCCGGAGCATTACTGCAACCAGTTAAAATGACCGTAATTAATATTGATATGTAAATAAATGACCGCATCTGGTTTAACAAATTTCGTGATAAATAGTTCTTAATGTACGAAAAGACAACATTTTAAGTTTTTGAACAGATTCAGGCTGTTGTTAATGAATATTTAAAGTACGATTCTTATATTTGCTATCTTCACAACCACAACTAGCTTATGTTTAATTTGATATTATTTGGTCCTCCCGGAAGTGGCAAAGGCACTCAAAGTGAAAAACTGATTGCCCGGTATGGCTTAAAACACCTGAGCACCGGAGATCTCTTAAGAAGTGAGATCTGCAGGGAAACACCCCTGGGCAAGGAAGCACAGAATTTCATGGACAAGGGCCAGCTGGTGCCGGATGAAGTGGTGATCGGTATGATCAGCTCGGCACTGGATGAAAACCCGGAAGCAAAAGGATTTTTGTTCGACGGTTTTCCGCGTACACCTGCACAGGCCGAAGCACTGGATAACCTGCTGGAGCTAAAGAACGCTCCCATAGCGGTGATGCTGGCACTGGATGTAAGCGAGGAAGAGCTTGTAAAAAGATTACTGAAAAGAGGAGAAACAAGTGGCCGCAGCGATGATACCAATGAAAGTGTGATCAGGGCAAGAATTGTTGAATACAGAAGTAAAACTGCGATAGTGGCTGATTATTACCAGAAGTTTGATAAAGTGGTAATGATAAAAGGTGAAGGAACGGTTGATGATATTTTTGAGCGGCTTTGTAAAGAGATCGATCAAAGAGTTTAAAAGTAAATAAGTATTTAAAGTAAAAGCATCCGGTTTATGGGTGCTTTTTTGTTTTACATTGTGGTATATAATTTTCAGGCTATGGATCAACAGAAATGGAATTTTCTTTCAAAAGAATATATTGCATTGCTTAACAATTTGCCTGCCAATGCTCCCGGTAAATGGGGTAAGATGAACGGGCAGCAGATGGTGGAGCATGTTGCAGCTTTCTTCGCCGTATCAGCAGGAAAAATAAAATTTGAGCTGGTAACTCCTGCCGAGCATCTACCAAAATATAAAGAATTCCTGTTGAGCGATAAAGACTTCAGGGAAAATACCAAAGCACCCACCAGCGTTATCAGTGAAGAAGCACAGCCATTGCACTACGCAAATATGCCTGAAGCACTGGAAAACCTGCAACAGTCGATTATTGCATTTGAAGTATATTTTAAAGACGACAAATTAAAAACAACCCTGCATCCTGTTTTTGGAGAACTGAATTTTGAGGAATGGGTCTTGCTGCATTACAAGCATGTAACGCATCATTTAAGGCAGTTTGGGTTGATGTAAAAATTTTAAAAAGGGGCGCAAAGCCTCTTTTCTTTTTAAACTAACTTTGAAACAAATTATACGATTGCATGAAACTCGAAAACTATATAACCGGAAACTGGATAACCGGCGACGGTGAAGGCCAACTATTATACAATGCGGTAACCGGCGAACCGGTTGCAACTGCCAGCACAAAGGGCCTTGATTTTAAACAAATTCTTGAATATGGCAGAACCGTTGGCAACCCGGCCCTGCGCAAAATGACTTTTCACGAGCGGGGTAATATGCTGAAAGCATTGGCCTTGCATTTAAGAGATCACCTGGATAAATTTTACGCCATCAGTTATAAAACCGGTGCTACCAAAGCCGATAGCTGGGTTGATATTGAAGGCGGAATTGGTAACCTGTTTGCGAACGCATCACTGCGCCGCAAATTTCCCAACGAGGTTTTTTGTGTGGATGGAGACAGCCATAACCTCAGCACCAACAATACTTTCATGGGTACTCATATTCTTGTACCTAAGGAAGGGATTGCAGTACATATAAATGCCTTTAATTTTCCGGTATGGGGTATGCTGGAAAAGATTGCGGTTAATTTATTGGCGGGAATGCCGGCAGTGGTAAAACCGGCAACAGTAACCAGTTATCTCACCGAAGCAGTGGTAAAAGAAATTATAGCATCAAAAATTTTGCCAGAAGGCGCACTGCAATTGATTTGCGGCAGCGCAGGAGATATACTGGATCATGTAACATCGCAGGACGTGGTAACATTTACCGGCTCTGCTTCAACAGGATTGATGCTGAAATCGAATCCGAATATTTTAAGAGAGAATGTTCCTTTTAATATGGAAGCCGATTCGCTGAACTGTATTGTGCTGGGCGAAGATGTTACGCCGGATATGCCCGAATGGAACATTTTTATTAAAGAAGTAAGAAAGGAAATGACCTTAAAAGCCGGGCAACGATGCACCGGCATCCGCCGCATTTTTGTGCCGGAAAATAAAATGGAAGATCTGTGGAAAGAGATTGGTGCTTCACTTGCACAAACCATAATTGGTGATCCGTTGAATGCGGCTGTAAGAATGGGTTCACTTGCCGGACAAACACAGCGTAATGAAGTAAAAGAACAGGTTCAAAAACTGCTGGCATCTTCTCAAATAGTGTATGGTAGTTTAGATAGCGTGGAAGTGGTAGGTGCTGATGCAAACAAAGGGGCTTTTATGAGCCCGGTATTATTGATGAACCCAAATCCTTTCACTGCAAAAGAAGTACATGAAGTGGAGGCATTTGGT
>JBJTMN010000073.1:0-3354 GCA_046070545.1 Ferruginibacter sp. | reverse complement strand
GTAAACCCCTTTGGCAATATCCGTTTTCAGGCTGATCATTTTTGTTGCCGGATTACCATCGTGCATTAGTTTTTCGGTGTAGATCAACTGACCGGCCTCGTTATACAGGTTCAGCAGGTAAGCTCCTTTCAACAGGTTATTCATATCGATTTTAAAAGTACTGCCGGGTACGGGGTTTGGATATATTGATATGCCCGGCTCACCCTTACCGATCGTAACGGGTACAATATCACTGTATCTGGTATTGCCTGATTTATCTGTTGCTTTTACCCGGTAAAAGTTTGTACCTGCAAGCGGCATGGCGTCAAAATAATTGTACGACACAGGACCGCTGCTGTTACCAACAGCCGCTACTGTATTCAGTTTGGTGAAACTGTTTCCAACTGTTGATCTTTCTATCTCATAAGAAACCATACCTGTTTCTGTTTTAGAAGTCCAGTCAACAGCCACACCTGTATTTTTCTGAGCAGCTTTAATACTGATGGCATCTATAGCCAGTGGTCCGCCAAATGATCCAAACACTACCATGAAGCGGTCGCTTGATTTAGATGCCGCATCTGCCGTGATATCAAACGATACGGTAGTTGGCTGGCTGGCACTTAACAGCGTGCGCTTATTCAGGAAATTATCTACCAGTTCCACCTTCAGGTTAGGATTGCTGAAAACAGCAGGCGTGAACTCAAATTCGTATGCCTGTTGTTTCATATTGTTCATGAACAATGGCAGTGTATCTCTGGTAAGTACCACCGGCCTGCATTCAATAGCCAGGTGTTTGCCTTCGCGGTTATACGCAATATTCTCATCCCAGTTGTTTACTTCTTTCGCATCTTTATCATCAACGGCTGCACTGTAACTGTTATCGTATAAGGCTATGGCACCGTCTACCACACGCCTGTAGCCATTGGGCTCGGTAAAATATAGTTCTGTACGGAAAGCTTCCGCCGGTGGCGGGGGCGTTAAGAACACTTCATTATTATTACCGGCAGCTTTATGGCTTTCCTGTATGTTTACTACCGGCACGCCTCCGTTTGATTCTACGAAGAAAGCCTGGCCGGATTGAATGAACTGCGTGGCAAGGCCCGAGCTGGCAATGCCTGCACTGCTTACGGTTACAAAGCCTCCGCGAGTACCGAAGTTCGGATCCCAAATGGTATAATAATCGGTGATATTGCTGCTGGCTGCTTTTACCAGGCTCCAGTTGATCGGTGATGGATAGGGGTTCGTAACCAGGTTGAGCGCACCTCCGCCGGTGAAGGCATTAGTGAAAGTGGTTTGTGTGCCCGTTACCAGCGTACCTGTAGTACGTAAGGTGGTTGCGCTGGTTGGCATATTGGGCGCCAGCGGTATGGTCATGTCCATACTGCGGTCGCCACGGATATACATAAAGTAACCGGTTTTGGCATTCAGTGATGCCCCCGTGCTGGTGATGGCACTATAGGTGGGCGATACGGCATTGGCAACAGCGTATAGTGAAGCTGCATTGGTCTGTGTTTTATCAAAGCCATTGACATTGCCCCCGCTGCCGCTTATTTGTGTACCATAGTTTGGTACCGGGTTATCATTGGTACCGATGGCGGTGTTCATGCCGCCTTCCATCCAGTTGGCACGGATACTGCCCGTAGTATTAACGGTTGGCGCCAGCAAACGATAGGCCCTGCCGCTGCCGCCTGCACGCAGTTTGATATAGCGCTCCATGGTTACATTGGTAGCGCCGGTAAGGGTGCTGCCGGTAAGATCGGCTATACGGGCGGTATTGGTTGCATTCGACTTTAAGGTCAGGTTCTTCCCGGCCAGGTTGAGCGAGGCTGCGTTTAAACTGATGGTACCATATACATCCAGTGCATTGCCCAGGGTGGCACTGCTGCCTGTGTTGAGTATCAGGTTATTCAGGGAGCGGGTTGATGCTGAAGTTTGTGTAAAATTAAGCGTGCCGGCTGCTGCTCCCAACACCAGGTTGGATGCTGGTGAGCCGGTAATGGTACCGCTGCCGCTGATGGTTCCGTTTACTATAAGGGTATTTGCCCCGATGGACAGGTTACCGGCTGTTAACAACAGGTCGTGGGTTACCTGCACATCCTTGCTGAGGTTCACCCCGGCCGCATTATTCACCACCAGGTCGTAAAACACGGTAGGCACCGTACCCTGTAAGGGCTGTACGCTGCTGTTATCCAGCTTTACGGTGCCGGTGCTGCCGTTTACCAGGCCAATACCATTGTTTACCCAAGTGCCGGCAGCCAGGTTCAAAACACCGCTGTTATCGATCGCACCGCCGCTTTCCAAACGTACCCCTCCTGTATTACCGGGTGCTGTAATGTTCATTGTAGTATTACTGCCAATATTCAGGTACACGTTACCGCTGCTGCTTTCCACACGCAAACCTGCATCCTGTGCAAACAGGTTGACGGCAGATATGAGCTGCATAACAAACAAACATCCTCCTAAACCTGTATACCTTATTTGCCTATTCAATTTTGCCATCGCTCTTAATTTAAAGTAGTTCCCAGGTCCACCGTCCAGGCCATTTTACCGTTGGTATATAAATTACGGTTACTGCCCGATCCGTTGTATACAACCGGAATAATTACATCACCCTGTACCAGGGAAACGGTGCCGATATTGAGATCGAAGAGGTAACTGGTCTTTGTAGTGGCCATATTAATGGTTACCGAACCCAGCGAAGTACCACCTACACCGGTGGAATTGTTATTGGCAATACTGGTAACGGCACCCAATGCATATTTTACCAGGTGAATGGTGATATTGCCGGTGCTGTTTCCCGATTCGTTCTGGATCCAGCCGGTAAGACGCAGGTTATTTAAGGTAATGGCTTTATTGGTGCGGTATTCTGATGTACCTGCCGCAGTGAGTATCTCGTAATTCACCGGGGTGGCGGGTGTCCAGCCCGAACCCAGGTCCCATTCTACCGGTCCGCCAATGGCAAAAGCCTTTGTATTATTGATACCGTTCAGGGTATTCTGCAGAGGTACAAACAGGGGTACCTGTGGCACTGTCCAGGTAGGCGCAGCGCCCGCAGTTGCCGTGGTCAGGTACGAATTGGCAGCGGTGCTGGCGGTTGTTGCCTGAACGGCACCCGTTCCGTTTCCATATAAAACCCCGTTGGCAGTAAGCGTTCCGGTACCTGTACCACCATTACTTACCGGGAGCGTTCCACTCATATCGTTTACGCTTCCAATGCGTATCCAGGCAGTGCCATTGTAATAATAATATCCTGCTGTTCCATCGGTCTGGTATACGGTGAGGCCGGTAGCTGGCGATGCAATGGCTGCCCGGTTGGCGGCATTCATCCTTGGTAATAATGCCCCTTTTGAGCTGCTGGAAACATCCAGTATGGCC
>JBJTMN010000072.1:0-3749 GCA_046070545.1 Ferruginibacter sp. | reverse complement strand
GTTACTATTTCCTGTGCCTTTCTTTCAGTACTTCTACAATATCTTCCAGTTTAAAGCCCTTTGCCTGCAATAGTACCAGGTAATGAAATAAAAGATCAGCTGCTTCATTTTTAAAAAGTATTGCATTGTCATCTTTGGCTTCTATAACCAGTTCAATGGCTTCCTCTCCCACTTTCTGGGCTATCTTATTTATACCACCGGCAAACAAAGAGCTGGTATAAGATTGTTGTGCTGAATTATTTTTCCGTTCTGATATAATGTCTTCCAGCTGAGACAAGAAATTGCCCGTTTCATTTTTTTCATTCCAACAGGTATCTGCACCGGTATGACAAACGGGGCCGACTGGCTCTGCCTTTATCAGCAACGTATCATTGTCACAATCTGATCTTATTTCCTTTACAAACAGGTAATTGCCGCTTTCTTCACCTTTCGTCCACAGGCGGTTCTTACTGCGGCTGAAAAAGGTCACTTTTTGTAATTCGCTTGTTTTGATCAGTGCTTCGGCATTCATAAAACCCAGCATCAGTACTTTTTGTGTACCTGCATCCTGTATGATAGCTGGCACCAGCCCATCGCTGTATTTCTTAAAATTCACTGTCATATTCTTATGGCTATTTGTTGTTGCTGTAAATATTTTTTTAAGGCCGGTATTTCTACTTCTTTATAATGAAAGATACTGGCTGCCAATGCTGCATCGGCATTGGCAATTGTAAATACATCTGCAAAATGTACCGGCACACCTGCCCCCCCGCTTGCTATCACCGGCACCTGCAGTCTGTTTGACAAGGCGGCTGTAATATCCAATGCAAAACCATCCTTTGTCCCGTCATTATTCATGCTGGTCAGTAAAATTTCTCCTGCCCCCGAATCTACCGCCTGCTTTGCCCAATCGATCGTTTTGGTTAGTGTTTTTGTGCGGCCACCATTTAAATACACATACCATTCTCCATCTGCTTCTTTTTTTGTATCAATGGCCAGCACTATGCACTGGCTGCCGAATGCTTTACTCAATTCTTTAATCAGCACCGGTTCTTCATAGGCAGCCGTATTAACAGAAATCTTATCAGCCCCGTTTTGCAAAAGCAATGCAACATCCTTTACAGACCCTATTCCACCTCCAACAGTAAACGGGATATTGATATTCGCAGCAACCCGCTTTACAAGTTCAGCCAGCGTTTTTCTTTTTTCAATGGTGGCTGTAATGTCAAGAAAAACCAGTTCATCCACTCCCTGCTGAGAATATAGTTTAGCCAGTTCAACCGGATTTCCGGCATCACGGATATCTTCAAAGTTGATCCCTTTTACGGTGCGGCCATCCTTAATATCCAGGCAGGCTATGATTCTTTTAGTGAGCAAGAGTATGATTTTAAAGTTTAGTGTTTAAGGCTACAAGATCCTGCAGCTGTATTAAATTTTCATAAATGGCTTTCCCGATGATGGCACCGGAACAACCGATCGCTTCTAACTGCCTCAGATCCTCCATGTTGCTTACTCCACCACTGGCTACCAGTTTAATGTCCGGATATTGCTTCATAATTTTCCGGTACAGTCCAATCGAAGGGCCTTCCATCATACCATCCTTCGAAATATCAGTACAAAAGATATTTGTAACCCCCAGGCTAATGAGTTTTCCAATAAGATCAAAAATGCCAATGCCCCCATCTTCAAGCCAGCCGCTTATTTTTACTTTTTCATCGAGCACATCAGCGCCAATTAAAAAATGACCAGCCCCAAATTCCATCAGCCACTCTTCCAAAACCCCAGGTTGCTTAACAGCCAGGCTGCCAATGGTGACCATTGATGCACCAGCAAGAAGCACATCCTCAACATCTGTGATCTTGTTTACGCCACCGCCAAAGTCAATAACCATATTTACAGCTGTCGCAATCTTTTCCAGAATAGCCAGGTTCTTGATTGCCCCTGCCTTTGCACCATCCAGGTCCACTATATGAAGGCGCTGTAAACCAGCATCAGCAAATTTCCTGGCCACTACAACAGGGTCTTCATGATAGATCATTTGCTGCGCATAATCTCCTTTTGTAAGACGTACGCATTTGCCATTAATGATATCAATTGCCGGTATGATCGTCATGTCTTTTCTATAAAATTTCTTAAAATCATTTCTCCAACCAATCCTGATTTTTCAGGATGAAATTGCACTCCGTAAAAATTATTCTTTTGCAATGCAGCACTGTATGGTAAAATATAATTTGTTTGGGCTACCGTATTTATTGAAACGGCAGCATAATAGCTATGCACTGTATAAACAAATGCAGCTTCTTCCAAACCTTCAAATAAAACAGAGCGATAATCATAAATATTATTCCAGCCAACCTGCGGCACTTTAAAGGTAGCTGACTGAAATATCTGAATATCAGTATCAAATATTCCAAGACAGGAAGTATTTCCTTCTTCCGTGTGTTTACCCATGAGCTGCATTCCCAGGCAAATGCCCAATACAGGCTGTTTTAAACCCGCAATAACCTGCGTAAGCCCGCTTTCATGCAGAGATTCCATTGCAGCTTCAGCATGGCCTACTCCCGGAAAAATAACCTTGTTGGCCTGCTGAATAAAGTCAATATCATCAGTAACCTGCGATTCTGCACCAATACGCTGTAAAGCATATTGAACACTCTGAACATTGCCGGCATTGTATTTAATGATAGCGATCATAATATCCCTTTTGTTGATGGTAATGCATTATTATCAGCGTCTCTTTTTACTGCCATCCTGATAGCCTTTGCAAAAGCTTTAAATATGGCTTCAATCTTATGATGCTCATTGCCGCCTTCAGCTTTAATATTCAGGTTGCATTTAGCCGCATCGCTGAAGGATTTAAAGAAATGAAAGAACATTTCCGTAGGCATTTCCCCGATCTTTTCCCGTTTAAATTCAGCATCCCACACGATCCAGCTTCGTCCGCCAAAATCAAGAGCTACCCGGGCCAGGCAATCATCCATGGGTAATAAAAAACCATAGCGCTCAATTCCCCGTTTATCTCCCAAAGCTTTTGCTATGGCTTCTCCCAGGGCTATGCCGGTATCTTCAATACTATGGTGCTCATCAATATGCAGGTCGCCTTTGCAATCTACAGCCAGGTCAATATTACCATGCCTGGCCATCTGGTCAAGCATATGATCAAAGAATGGCAGGCCCGTCCTGTTTTCCGCAATACCAGTGCCATCAAGATTTACCTTTACTGTAATTTCAGTTTCGTTGGTAAAGCGCCGATGTGTGATCATGCGTGGCGGTAATTTCAGGTAATTGTAAATGTCGGCCCAATCCGTTGTTTCCAATACTACTACCTCATTTCTTAAATTATTTGCAGTTGCATTTATTTCAGCAGCTCCCAAAGCCTCATCAACTTTCAACCATAAACCTTTGCAGTTTAAATTCTTTGCCAGTTGCATATCGGTAATACGGTCGCCTATCACAAATGAATTTGCAAGGTCATAATCCGGGGTGTTGATATACTTTGTAAGCAGCCCGGTCGCGGGTTTCCGGGTGACAGCATTTTCTTCCGGAAATGTTCTATCAATGATCACTTCACTAAATTGTATCCGCTCATTCTCCAGGCTTTTCATAACCAGGTTATGAACAGGCCAAAAGGTCTCTTCCGGAAAAGATGTAGTACCCAGACCATCCTGGTTTGTAACCATAACCAGCTCATAATCCAGTTCCAGTGCTATTTTGCGCAGGTAGAAAAACATACCGGGATAAAATTCCAGTTTACTGAAATCGTCCAGTTG
>JBJTMN010000071.1:0-7536 GCA_046070545.1 Ferruginibacter sp. | reverse complement strand
GAAGGCCTTTCAGGTGGATGGCATTTGGACTGGACAAAGTAATGCCGTCCGCAATTTCAAAACAGCGGGGATCATTCCGGTAAAAATTCATCAACACATCCAGGTTCATGAGGATTGCAAAGATACGATGGTTCACTAAAGCAGCTAGTTGATAATTATTTCATAGTTTGTAAAGGTTTGCAAGGCAACCGATCGTAATAACCGTTCCAGTGCCTGCACTTTTTTGTAGGTTGGTATACAAATGGAAATAAACGGTTTCGGCATAAACAGCAACTAAAATAGTAAAGCGAAGCAATAAAATTAAACTATTGTAAATTGAAAACAATTAACCCGGCTGTTTTTTAAAAGCCATCCTTTTAAAACAGTTATTTTTGTTGAATAAATAAAATGCAATTGCCAATCCCATCAAACATCAGCGGTTCACTTCAGCAGTATTTCAATAAAATACTGGTGGTTTCTGTTCCGCGTTTTACCGACAGGCACGAAAGAGTTAAACAAAGCCTGGCTGGCCTGCAATATGATTTTTTCTGGGGGGCCGATAAACAGCAGCTTGATTATAATACCGCAAAAAGCGATGGGACCTACGACGAGCAGATGGCTCAAAAGCTGCAACGGCAGGGTAAAGCGCTCAACCTGGGCGAAATTGCCTGTTCTCTTTCTCACCGCAATGTATATGCCGCTATGATCGAAAACGGTTGGGAAAAAATATTGATACTGGAAGATGACGTATTGCCCAATTCCGAAAACCTGGCACAAATACCTGCGGCACTGGATGAATTACCTGCTGACTGGGAACTGGTTTACCTGGGCTATTTAAAACATGAAGAAGTAACAACCGGGTTAAAGGTCAAACAATTCTTTTATAAGATCATCAGTGCTTTGGGGCTCATGGCATGGAGTTATAAAATGGTAAGCAATCTTTTACCCAAACCCTTCAGTACACATTTAAAAAAAGCAGGGTTTCATGACTGTACGCATGCCTATGCAGTAACATTGTCGGGTGCAAAAAAATTGCTGGCGGCACAAAAACCGGTGGTTTACCGGGCCGATGACCTGTTATCTTCCACCATTATGAAGGGTGAGCTGGTTGCATTTGTAACAGAACCCAAATTCTTTGACCAGGAAATATTTCATAATAAAGCCATCGGTTCCGAAATAAAAATATGATCAGTTGCCCGGGAAAGCAGCGTCGATCTTGCTTTTCAGTCCTGCAGCCATTCTTTCATTCACTTTAAGCAACCCTTCGTATTGCTGCATGGCTCCCTCTTTGTTCTTCAGTTCAAGATAGCAATATCCCGAATACAGCAACGCTACATCTACTACCGAAACGGCCAGGTTCTTTTTAAGCTGCTCAATACATTCGGCATACATTTTTAGAGACCTGTATGCATAGCCAAGCTCGCCATAAGCGGGTTTATATTTGTTGTCTATTTCCAGTGATTTTACGGCATAGGGGATCGCCTTGTCGTGCTCCTTTCTTGCATTGTAGATCCAGGCCAGGCCATAGTAGATTTCCTTGTTGGTTTTATCAAGTGCTTCTGCAGCGTTGAAAAAATAGATGGCAGTGTCTAATCGCTTTCTGTTCATCACTGAGTCAGCAGTTTTCTGGGCATCACGGTAAATTTTGCCCATACCAAATAATGCGGCAACAGAACTGGGGTTAATTGCAAGTGTTTTGTTATAAAAGTACATGGCACTGTCAATTCTGCCGGCAGCGCTGTAAATATTGGCTATTTCAACCAGGGCCGAATCAAATTTTTTATCAAAGGAAACGGATTTAAAAAAGGATTGTAATGCTTCTGCATAACTATTTTTTTGCTTAAAGTTCATGCCGGCTTCGTAAAAAAACCTGGCATTTTTTTTCTGTGCCTGGGCAGTATTGACAACTACCAGAAACGCTAAAAAAGGTAAGAATCTTTTCAACATAAAACATTTTAATTTGCTGCAAAATAAAAGTATTGGAAGGCTTTTCAACAAATAAATTCGTTAATTTCTGTTAAACAGATGTTTTACAACCGGGTTGCAGCCTTACCTTTGCAGTATCAGATGAAGCATATTGTAAACATATTGGTATTGCTATCTTTATTCCTGCTTGTTTCCCCGGCTTTGCAGGCACAATGTGCCGTTTGTACCAAAACGGCACTGCAACTTGGCGAAAAACCGGCACAGGGAATGAATTCCGGCATACTCTATTTAATGTTCATGCCATTTGCCATCGTAGGTTTTATTGGCTACCGCTGGTGGAAAGGTAATAAGAAACTGGAGGAAGAAGAACAAAAAGCCATGGGGCAACAGCCTGTTGCTGATCAGTAATACCTTTTAATAAAGGTATACAGGTTAAAATCCTTTCCGGCAGCTTCGATCTTTTGCTTCAGCACTGCCTTATCTATCGCTGTCATTTTCTTTTGTTGTATCAGGTGAAAGGCTCTTTCGGCCAGCAGCCAGGATCTTTTTTCTTTTACTTTAACAACTGCAAAAGCTTCGGTGATCGTTTTTAACAATTCTGCAATTCCTTTTTTCTGCGATGCAATGGTTTTAATGACCGGCACCGGTATGGAATGGTTATTAAAAGCAGGAGCCAGCATCAGCCGTAGATTTTTTACAAAAATATCAGCATCAGGGCGGTCGGCTTTGTTAACCACAAATACATCGGCAACCTCCATCAGTCCTGCCTTCATGGTTTGCACTTCGTCTCCTGCTTCGGGTACTACTACCACAATGGTAATATCTGCCAGGCCGGCAATTTCAATTTCACTTTGTCCAACGCCTACCGTTTCCACAATTATGTAATCAAAACCGGCAGTTTTTACCAGGTCGCTTATTTCTATGATGGTTGGAGGTAAGCCACCCAATGAACCACGGGTAGCCAGCGAACGGATAAACACGTTTGGATTATCATACCATTCGCTCATCCTGATCCTGTCGCCCAGTAATGCCCCTAAATTAAAGGGTGAAGATGGATCTACACAAATGACAGCAACCGACCTTCCCTGTTCTACTATCAGTCCTATCAGGGCATCTGTAAGTGTACTTTTTCCGGCGCCCGGCGGCCCGGTAATACCAATGATGGGCGTTTGGGAAGACGGCAGTTGCTGCAACAGGTCTTCATAACCTTTCACTTCATTCTCAATATAGGAAATGCAACGGGCCAGCGTTTTGATATTGCCCTGTTTAATTTCATTTATTTGCTGTTGCCACATGAAACAAAGTTGACAGGAAAAAAATCAACTTCCAAAAATATTGTTGCAATGACCAAAGTCAGCATTGCTGCTGATTACAGGTATGGTATGCCCCTGGGGGCTTTGATACTTTTGGTTAAACAATATTTATGATACCCAATATTATTCACTTTGTTTTTGGTATGGCACCTGATTTTGGGGGTAAGCCTTTTTCACTGGTGAATTACCTGGCCATTAAATCTGCGATAGCAGTAAACAAACCCGATGCAGTTATTTTTCATTATGAATTTGAACCAGCAGGAAGCTGGTGGAAAAAAGCAAAGCCATTACTTACGCTTCATAAGATAAAAGCACCAGATCATTTTATGGGCAGGCCGCTTTATCATGTTGCACATAAGGCAGATGTAGTACGATTACTGGCATTGAAAGAGACGGGTGGTATTTATATTGATCTTGATTCTATCTGTGTAAAACCCCTGAACGGGCTTTTGAAACATTCGTTTGTTATAGGGCAGGAAAGAAAACCTGATTATGTTCCAAAAAACTGGAGACAAAGATATAAGCATGCAATAAGGAATTATTTTCACCTGGCAGATACAAATACGATCAATGGTTTGTGCAACGCTGTATTACTCTCCGAAAAAAACAGTGAGTTTGTAAATCTATGGCTGGATACCTATTCCACATTCCGGTCAAAAGGATACGATAAATACTGGAATGAACATTCGGTTCGCATTCCGCAGCAGCTGGCAGAAAAGTACCCGGATAAAGTGACCATTTTAGCTCCTTATGCATTTTATTATCCTTTGTACAATAAACCCGGACTGGAATCCATGTTTGAACAAGTAACAGTTTTCCCAAAAGCATACCTGCACCATCTTTGGGAACATTTTTCGTGGGATAATTATTTAAGTCACCTGAACGGGAAAGATATTTTTGAAACTGATACTACCTATAACTGTATTGCCCGGCAATACCTGGAAAAATAAATTACAATGAAAATCGTCTTTGCAGGCAGATGGAGTCCGCTGGATAAAACGGCCTGGTCCGGTATATATTATCATACATACCAGGCAATAAAAAGATATGCCGATGTACAATACTTTTATTATACATGGCCCTGGTATTTGAGAGAATGGCTGATTTTTCAAAAACAAATTCAAAAGCTGCGCAGCCATAAACTGGCTGTTGAATTTTTACATGATTATGCCCGCTGGTTTAGCAGGCAGCTTGAAAAAGATCTGCAGCGCATGAAAGCTGATATAGTTTTTATACCCGCAGCACCTCAATTAATTGCTTACTGCAAAACTGATATTCCCATTGTTTATTTAGCCGATGCTACGTTTCAGCAATTGCAGGGTTATTATCATTCTTTTAGTAATCTGGCAGCGTATAACATCAGGCAGGGAATTGAACTCGATAAAAATGCTTTTAACAAAGCTGCGCACTGCATAGTGGCATCTGATTGGGCCAGGCTATCTGCAATCAATGATTACAAAATACCGGAAAATAAGATAAGCATGCTGCCATTTGGTGCTAACCTGAATGCCATTCCCCCGGTGGGTGACCTGAAAACGGAATGCAACGAAATTTGTAATCTGCTTTTTTTGGGTGTTGAATGGGAAAGGAAAGGCGGACAGACAGCGCTTGATACATTTTATACATTGCAAAAAAGAGGGTTTAAAGCAACACTTACAATAATCGGCTGTACGCCGCCTTTTGTGGTAAACGATAAAAATATAAAGGTAATACCCTTTATCAATAAAAATGTAAATGAAGAATCCGCACTGTTGTATGATATTTTTCGGGAAACAGATTTTTTATTACTGCCTACAAGGGCTGAATGTTCGGCAGTTGTATATTGTGAAGCCAGTGCTTTTGGCATTCCTTCCATTACAACCAACACTGGTGGTATCGGTAACTATGTAGTGGATAATTTTAATGGTTATATGCTTCCGCTGTCAGGTAAAGCTGATGATTATACTGATAAAATTACGGAATTGTTTTCCCACCCACGCTCATATATGCAGTTCAGGCAAAATGCCAGACAAAGGTTTGAGGACCTGTTAAACTGGGATAAATGGGGGCAATCATTTTATAAAATAGCAGAACAGGTTTTGGAAGGCCAGCCAAATTAATTATCATAACCGAGCTTTACCCGTTTATATCAATTTAATCCCTGTTAAGCTTTCCATGCAGTTTTATTGTTTCTTTGCAGGATGGATATATCGGTGGTTATCATTACAAAGAATGAAGCACATATAATTGCCAATACACTGCAAAGCCTGCAGGCCGTTACCAATGATATTGTAATTGTTGATAGTGGCAGTACCGATGATACGGTTAACATCTGTAAAAAGTTCAATGCCACCGTAATTGAAACGGACTGGAGTGGCTATGGAATTAATAAGAACAAAGGGATTGAAGCAGCAAAGCACGACTGGATATTAAGCCTGGATGCCGATGAAGCCATTGATGCTGACTTGCAGCAAAGTCTTATTCAGCTTTCATCTGCTAACGAAGACGAAGTGTTTGATATCCGGTTTAAAAATTTCTTTTGTAATAAATGGATACGCTTTGGCGAGTGGGGGTTCGACTGGCATATACGGCTCTTTAACCGGAAAAAAGTAAAATGGAACAATGTGACTGTACATGAAAATCTCATTTTCCCTGCAGGGGTTACGATCACGAAACTGAGAGGGAACATATTGCATTACACCGTGCAGAACCGCCAGGAATATGATAACAAGACTGATCAGTATGCCCGGATGAATGCCAAAAAATATTTTGCTGCAGGGAAATCCCCCAATTCTATAAAGCAATATCTTTCACCGGTATTTGCATTTATTCAGCATTATATTTTCCGGCTGGGTTTTCTCGATGGTAAGGAAGGGTTTATCATTGCAAAAACAACAGCACGGTACACTTTTTTAAAATACCGGTATTTAAAGGAAATGGCAATCGCCGCAAAAAACAAAAACTGATCTATTAATGACCAATTTCATTCCCATATTCCCTTTGGCAATTGTGGTTTATCCTGGTGAGCAGCTGAACCTGCATATTTTTGAACCCCGGTACAGGCAACTGATCAATGAGTGTTTTGCAGCAAAAAAGCCATTTGGTATACCTGCAGTTATTGATGATAAAATAAATGAAATGGGTACGCTGGTGCAGGTAAAAGAAATAAGCCAGGTGTATGAAGACGGAAAAATGGATATTAAGACCGAAGGCCTGCAGGTTTTCAGGATGCTGGAACTGATCAATGAATTGCCCGATAAATTATATAGTGGCGCTATTGTAAATTATCCCGATAATGATGAGCGTGGTAACACAACCCTGATGAATGGTATTGTAAAAGGCATAAAAGAACTACATAAGCTGCTTAATATTGAAAAGAAATTTATAAAACCGGATGCAGCATTATGGAGTTATGATGTGGCTCATCATGCAGGCCTGTCCTTGCAGGAAGAATATGAATTGCTGGAACTGCTTCACGAATCGCAAAGGCAGGAATATTTAAAAAGGCATCTCACCAAAGTAATTCCGATGCTGGCCGAAATGGAAATGCTGAAAGAGAAGGTTAAGCTGAACGGGCATTTTAAAAACCTGAAGGGGTTGGATGGATAACACCAGTCATTGATTCATTGGTCATTTCGCTCTTGTGTAAAGAACTTAATGACTGATAGCAAATGACTCCATGACGATTGACCAATGACAAACAACTAACTACATGACTAAAACCATTTGCTTCGACTTTGGGAACACCCGGCTGAAGGCGGCCATTTTTGAAAATGAGCATTTTTCAGCAGATATTGTGTTGCCCAACGATGAAACAGCAACCATTCAAAAACTGCTGAATGATCATCAACCACAGAAAACGATCCTGTCTTCAGTTATTGAACACAATCCCGAAATTGAACAAGTACTGGCAGCAAAAACGGTTTTTCATAAACTCTCACATCTTACCAAAGCCAATTTCACTACGCCGGTAGGTAAACCTGAGTCTATTGGTGCCGACAGGCTGGCACTTTCTGCTGCAGCCGTGCACTTTTTTCCGGGTAAGAACAACCTGGTAGTTGCATTGGGCAGTTGCATTACCTATAATTTCATAAACCAGTATGCCGAATTCATAGGTGGCAGTATTTCACCGGGCATGGAAATGCGCTTTAAAGCCATGCAGGTTTTTACAGCAAAACTGCCTCTGGTTCAAAAAGACTGGAATTTCCCCCTTGTTGGCTACGATACCAAAACAAATATGCAAAGTGGTGTAATTGCCGGAATTACATATGAAATAGACGGATTTATAAGCGAATATGCCCGTAAATACAGCAACTTTAACGTGGTTTTAACCGGGGGT
>JBJTMN010000070.1:0-2246 GCA_046070545.1 Ferruginibacter sp. | reverse complement strand
TGAAGTTTTACAGGTAGATGAAGCTGAAATAGAGGCCGAACTGGAAGAGATCAAGCGTAATGCAGAAACCTTACAGCAGATAAGTGTACACAGCAAGCCTCATATTGTTTTTGAGCCTGAAGAAGAAATTCCTACGCTCATTCATCAGCAGGATTATAAGCCTGAGCCGAAAAAAGAAGATGCAACCAGGGAGATCAATGAAGTTGTTGCAAACAACCAGGCATCGGTAAATGAAAAACTAAAACAATCTAAAATTGATCTGGGCGATACGCTAACAGAATCTCCCATCAGGGATCTGCGTAAAGCAATTGGTGTAAACGACCGTTATTTATTCATCAATGAATTGTTCCGTGGCGACGAAGTTGCCTATGAAAGAAGTATAAAAACCATCAACAGTTTTTCCATTTTTGCCGAGGCCGAATACTGGATACAAAGAGAACTGAAAGTAAAGAACGGGTGGGATGCAGGCAACGAGATGGTTGCTCAATTCTATCAACTGGTTAAAAGGCGTTTTTCCTGAATGAACTGAATGATCTTTTTGGATGCCCCGGCATTGGTATACACAAATTGCCTGGCAGCTGCCCCGGTTTTGTTTCTTTCCCTTTCATCCTGCAGCAGGTTGTTCAGGATATGCTCAAGTTTCACCGGTCCGCCGTCAATACAAACAGCACCACCTGCATGTAACAATCCCGTTGCCTCATCAAATTTTTCGTACACAGGCCCAAACACAACCGGCTTACCATACACAGCAGCTTCCAGCACATTATGCACCCCATCTACCCCATACCCGCCACCAACGTAGGCAATGGTTGCGTAGTTATACAGGCGTGAAAGCATACCGATATTATCTATGATCAGCACATGAGGCAATGAATGCCTTGCATCTGCATTTGCATACTGTTCTTTATTCAGTTCAGAATAGAACAACGAGTTCGGAAATTCCTCCTTTACATCCTTCAGGTTGGCTTTATCAATTTCGTGCGGAGCAATAATGAATTTTACCTGCCTGTTCACATTTACAAAATGCAGTAATTCAATTTCGTCTTCTTCCCAGGTGCTGCCGGCAACAATTACCTGGCTGCTGCCGCAAAATTCAGCAATGCCAGGCACCGCTGTAAAATGATCAGCAATTTCCATTACCCTGTCAAATCTTGTATCACCGGTAATGCTTACATTTTCAGTAAATCCAAGTGCAGACAGTAATTGCCGGGATCCTGTATTCTGTACAAAAAAATACGTAAAGCTCTTCAGCATCTCTCTCCATATTGCACCATACCAGGCAAAGAAAGGCTGGTTTTGGCGAAAGATGCCCGATACCAGCAATGCGGGGATATTGCGTTTTTTTATCTCGGTAAGATAATAATACCAGTACTCGTATTTTACCCAAAGCACCAAAGACGGGTTCACGGCATCCAGAAACTTTTTAGCATTTACCGGTGAATCCATGGGCAGGTAAAAAATATGATCAACAGCTTTGTATTCTTTCATCACTTCGTACCCGCTTGGCGAAAAAAAACTAAGTACGATTCTGATGTTGGGATTTTGACTTTTTAATGCTTCCAGCAATGGCCTGCCCTGCTCAAACTCGCCCAGGCTGGCGCAATGCATCCAGATGGGTTGCCCGCCCCCAGGGCCCTGCAGGTTATTCATTGTTAGTTGTCTGCTGATCCTTTCAAAAATATCACGACGCCCCTGTAACCATTTCCTGGCTTTGGGATTGGCAATGGCAGCAACACGAATCCCGCATGAATACAGGAAAAGAAAAAGATTATATAAAGATTTACCAAGCATTGATATACCGGCAAATCTAATGGCAATTTTTCAAATGAAGTCGCTATATTACAAATTCTTCATTCCTGCTGCAATCCTTATCTTTGCGGCGCATAAAATAATATATATGAGACCTCTTCAAATGGTTGACACCAAAACCCAATATCATAAAATAAAGGCTGAAATAGATGCTGCTGTAATAGCTGTAATGGAAAGCTCCATGTTCATCGGCGGTAAAGTAGTAAATGACTTTGCTGAAAACCTGGCCAGGTACCACGGCAGTAAACATTGTATCCCTTGTGCCAATGGCACTGATGCATTGCAGATTGCCATGATGGCCCTGGGCCTTCAGCCAGGTGATGAAGTGATTACCCCTTCCTTTACTTATATAGCTACGGTAGAAGTAGCGGCACTTCTGGGCATAAAACCCATTTTCGTAGAAGTGGACAAACAGACTTTCTGCATAGACCCCGAAG
>JBJTMN010000069.1:0-4803 GCA_046070545.1 Ferruginibacter sp. | reverse complement strand
GGGGTATCAAATAAACTGGCAGATGAGATGGAAAGCCGGCTTGGCTGATCATACATCCGCCCACATCCTGAACAGGTTACTATGTGTTTGCAATAAAAGATTGGTAGCCGGCGCATGGGGCGCCTGTTGAAACAGTGCACTGTGTACCTGGTTCAACTCAAACAGGATCTGCCGCTGGCCGGGATCCTTTACATTGCTCTGTATCCAGGTTACGGCCGCTACCCTTTCACCGCTTTTAATTTCGTTTACACAATGCAGGTACTGGCAGGATGTGGGCGGATGTATGATCAGCCAAGCCGGCTTTCCATCTCATCTGCCAGTTTATTTGATACCCCGGTATTTATGCTGCGCAGATGTGCAATGATCTCTGATTGTTCCTGAACGGAATGCCTGGAAGGTTGTTCCATCTCTTTTTTGTTACAGATACCCGGTAATTGAAACAGGTCTTTCATCCAGTCATTCACCACAGTATCTATAACCAGGTGAATCCTGTCGGTTTTACTTTTATTGTGTAAGGAGTGAGGCAGGTTAAAATTCATATACCAGCATTCGCCTTCTTTCAAATGCATCTGTTCTCCCTGCAAAATAAACTCAATATCTGCATTGGTTGCCACCGGTATGTGAAAACGGGCAAGCCCTTCTTCATAACAAAGATCTGCATCTTTATGTTCATGAATTTGTGAACCTGCTGCAAGTTTTAATAACCGCACTGCCATTAGCGGACATTCAAAATAGCGCAGCACTTCCTGCAGGTAAGGGCATTGTTGCAGCAGGCTGGTATCCCGGTAAAGTGATGCATCTTCAACAGGAGAAATAAATTTATTGTCAATATCCCCGTTGATGCTGCGTAAGGGGATGGCACTCCACTCACCATTATAATGCTTTACCTGGAAATGCAGCCCCCATAGCCGGTTGCCCAGTAAATGCACTTCCTGCTGCATTTTTATTGCATCAAAAAAAACGGGTAGTTGCAGGTATTGTATCATTTCTTTGTGATGATATACTTGTTAATGACCAATATATCGAGGTTGCAATGTAAGAAGAAATCAATGGCTTCTGCCGGCGTTTCAACGATGGGCATCCCTTTTTTATTAAAGGAAGTATTCAGCAGCACAGAAATACCGCTTTTCATTTTCCACGCACTCAATAATTTGTAAAAAGGTTCGCTTTTATCTTTTACGGTTTGTACACGGCAGGTGCCATCCACATGAACAATGCCTGGCATTTTGTTCCTCCATTCCGGCCGTATCCTGTCAATTAATATCATGTAAGGGCTTTCCAGTCCCGGTTCAAAATACAGGTCTTTATCTTCAAATAAAACCGAAGGAGCAAAAGGCCTGAAATCTTCCCTGAATTTGATAGTTGTGTTAATATGCAGCTGAATATCTGTTCTCCTGGGATCGGCCAGAATACTTCTTCTGCCCAGGGCTCTTGGTCCAAACTCGGCACCAAGCTGAAACCAGCCGATTGTTTTACCCTGCAATAAATAGTCAGCTGTTTTTTCTTCAACATCATTGTACAGTACATAATCGATCTTATTGCCTGATGCAATCAATGCATGCTGCACGGTTTCGTTTTGATATGGGTTGCCTAAAAAAGTACTGCCGCTATGTTTTACTTTTTCTTGTTGCATGATCTGTGTCCATCCATAATAAGCGCAGCCAAGGGCCAGTCCGTTGTCGCCTGCTGCAGGTTCAATATATACGTTTTTAAAACCGCACTGCTCTATGATCTTCGTGTTGGTAACTGCATTTAATGCAACTCCGCCGGCATAACAGATATTTGCATGCGGCTGCCTGGCGTAACGGTCTTTCATCACGTAAAGCACTGCACGCTCGGTCTCGTTCTGTACCCATCGGGCAATACCGGCAAAATAGTCAAAGTTCTTTTTAAATGGATACTGGATCGGGTCGGCAGGGGTTGTAAAATGCCTGTGCATCACATCTTCATCTACCCAAATATGGCCATCTTTTAAAATAAATAATTGCTCGCTGTATATTCCTTCTTTGCCATAGGGTGCCAGTCCCATTAATTTTCCGGCATCATCAAAATCGCCAAAACAGTAATTGCTGGCCATTGAATATAAACCACCTATGGAATGATTGGAGGTGGGCAGGTAAACCTGTCCGGGTTGTTGCAGATAGTTGATGATCGAGAAATCTTTATAAACGGGTTGCAGGGTTTTCCCGTTAAAAAAATAGTAGCTGTCTTTTTCGCCGTAAAGCCCGGGGCTGCTGTTTGTGTGCGCAGGTATCACGGCTCCTTCCAGATCATCGCATTGCTGATAAAAGCTGCCGCAGCCATCTATTACCATTACTGCACATTCGTTGAAAGGACAAGTGCCCACTGCACTCCAGGCATGGGCCAGGTGATGGGAGATGGTTACAAATGGCACCGGGCAATCAGCTGCAAATAACCGTTTACCTTTATAATGATCTTTTTTTATTTCATCTTTTTCAAAATTGGCACACTGCACCACCAGGGAAAGATCCTCAACAGAAATACCTGCTGCACGCAGGCAGTATTCAACAGTAAGGCTGTCGTTACCACCATCATGTTTTATGCGGGAAAGCCTTTCTTTTTCTATGGCCACAACAATCTCCCCGTCTTTTAAAAGGCAGGAAGAACCGTCATGACTGAGGCCTGTACCCAAAACATAGATGGGTTTATTCATTCAGTAAAGCTATGGAAGTATCAGCTGTCTGCCGTTATACGGGTAAGTAAATTATTAAAGGCAACCGCATTTTTATGGCCGGCATCATCAAACCCTATCTCAATATTGCCCAGCGCAAAACCGGTATCGGCAGCAGAGTGTATGATCACTTCGTGCCTGTTCCTGTTTCGGGCAGTAACTGCAAAACGGGTATAGTTAGCGGGGTGCCCGCCAATGATGATATCCAGTGCGGTAGAGTTTTCGGCCATTGTGATGTCGTCAATGGCATTGCTTTTTTTATAACCAAGTTTTGAAAGGCAAATGACCAGGTCGCAGTTTTTATGCTGTTTCAGCGAAACCGCCAATGCCTCAGTTTTGGTTAACACATCCTTTTCACCCGCAGCAGCTGTGATGATGCCTATTTTAATTTTGTCTTTATAAATGATCTTATAATTGTTTGATGATACAGATGCACAATTGGCAGGCTCCAGTACCGAGTCAAAATGCAGGCTTCCTGCATCCTGTTGCAGGTGATCTCCGGCATGCACAAGCACCAGGTTGCCGGTATTTCTTTTTACACGGCTGATCTCACTGGCAGCAATATATTCACTGCCGGGATTATAATTTCCGGTATGCAACAGCACTACTTTATTATTATTTACAGAAAATCCGGTTACCGGTGCCAGTGTGTTCGCTAATGCAGTAAATGGTTTGGCAGTAAGTAAAGCTACAGAGGCCATACTACCATTGAGTAAAAATTTTCTCCTGGTATTCATATTGCTAAGATTAGTTTTTGGTATTGCGATACAAAATAGTATTAATGTCAGTATTAAGCAAATAAAAGCCTGCAGGCAAACAAAATAATTTTGATTATATATTAACTTAAATCAATTTATCGGTATCGTTAGTTGTTTTTTATGGCTATACCGGTGCAGCATGGTACAAATATTTATGGCTCATATGCAAACAGGGTAAAAAATACCGGAACCGGTTTGTCGTGAACGGCATGTATTTTTCGGGTTATTAAAATTATCTTTACCAATAAACTGCGGATGTATAATATGGAAATAAAACAAAACAGTTCTTCGGGCACTGTTTACCCCCATGCAGAAGAAGAGCTTGGTAAATGCATTGATTTCTTACACAGTATTGGCATAAAAACGATTGACGCAACACTTACTTCGCCTACTTTTTTACCGGGCCTATCTGTCAAAAACGGGTGCATTGTAATTGACAGGCGGACTTTGAAATTCCCCGGTGATATTTTACACGAGGCAGGGCATATTGCCGTGGTGCCGGCAGCCGACAGGGATACGCTGGATGAAGCGGCTATCGGTAAACGTGAAAACCGCGGGGCTGAGGAAATGATGGCCATTGCCTGGTCGTATGCAGCCTGTATACACCTGGGGATCGATCCCGCGTTTGTTTTTCACGACAACGGCTATAAGGGCGGAGGTTCTTATATAGCTGAGAATTTCAAAGAGAAAAGGTATTTTGGTTTGCCTATGCTGCAGTGGAAGGGTATGGCGCTTGACGAAGCCAGCGCAGCGAGGCAGGATCTTCCGGCTTACCCGAACATGCTTAAATGGATGCTCGACTAAACTGAAGCAGGTATTTTCACTTGTTTTTGATCAGGTGCTTGACTTATCAAAATATTGTTTCTATATTTAACAATCATTAACCATTCTAACACCTTAAACATCATCAATTATGGAAGGAACTATTGGCGAGATCCGCATGTTTGCCGGAAATTTCGCACCACGCACCTGGGCATTTTGCAGCAACCAGATCATCTCAATTGCACAAAACACAGCCTTGTTTTCAATTTTAGGCACTACTTATGGTGGTAATGGTCAAACCACATTTGCGTTGCCCGATTTTCGTGGCCGTGTTGCCGTTGGTACGGGTACGGGCCCCGGGCTGCCTAATATTCAGCTTGGCCAGATGGCAGGTACGCCCACGGTAACGTTAACCACGGCTAATATGCCTGCACACAATCACCCCATCAGCGGAACGATCAATGATACGGCGAATAATGATAATTCGGGACTGGGTTCAGACCCCACCGGCAGAAGACTGGGAGCAGCCGGTAACCTGTTTACCAACGGCACCGGCGACCAGGTAAAGATGGCGCCCTCGGTTTTCAACCT
>JBJTMN010000068.1:0-7154 GCA_046070545.1 Ferruginibacter sp. | reverse complement strand
TGGCTTTCTGTTATGTTGATATGTGAAATATGAAACCCGTTTACCATGGTAACTTGTACATTTAACTCTTGTAAGGAAATGGTACCTCCCAGGTTCATAGGTTCAATACAGTTCAGCGGACAGTTATTTTCGATCAGGTACCAGCGCACCATGGGATTGGCAATGATCTTTGTGTTACCCTGCTTTACAATATCCAGCACTTCCAGGTCAAAATGATCATCATGCCCGTGCGTGATGAGAAAAAGATGGGTGTCATCAAATTTTTTCAGATGCGCAGGCATGAATTCGTTGGCGCTGAGCCATGGATCAATAATGATGACCTTATTTTCGGGAGTGGTTACTTTAAAAGTGGCGTGGCCCAGTAATTGAATTTTTGTGGCAGGCATGTCTGAATATTTTTGCAATTTATCTATTTCCTAATTCAATCACTTCCGCATCTTTCATTTCGGTTCCGTCAATCACAAAGCGAATGATGGTGCGTACCTTATGCCAGCCTTGTTTACCGGCAGCACCCGGGTTCATGTGCAGGCAGTTCAGTGTATCATCGTACATGATCTTTAAAATATGCGAATGTCCGCTGATGAACAGTTGCGGCCGGTGAATGAGTATTTCTTTTTTTGTTTCGGGATTGTATTTGGGAGGATATCCACCAATATGCCGCATCATTACTTTTACGCCCTCGCACATAAAGACCAGTTGTTCGGGAAATTCTTTGCGGATGTCCAGTCCATCTATGTTTCCGTAAACGCCCCTGATTAACTTTTTCTCCCTTATTTTATTTGCTGTCTCAATGGTTCCGAAATCCCCTGCATGCCAAACCTCATCACAATCTTTAAAATGCTCAAAAATGGTTTCATCCAGGTAATGATGGGTGTCGGCTATTAATCCAATTCTCGTCAAGGTTTGTATAGTTATTAAGTGTAAATTTACGGTACAAATTTAACGAATGCCTTTTCACCGCAATTTTACTTACTATATTGACAAGCGCAGCTGGAAGTATATTTTTCTGCTTGCCTCCCTGGAACTTTGTGTCAGTTAAGAATGACTTAACAGTATTATACATTTTTCATTCTTCATTTTTAATTCTTAATTAGTATGTCTCATTATTATACGCTTGGAAAAATTCCTCACAAGCGCCATACCCAGTTTCGCAAGCCCGATGGCAGCCTGTACGCCGAACAATTATTTTCTACCGAAGGCTTTTCAGATGATTATGCGCTGCTATACCATTGCTATGCACCAACCATGATCACCAAAACAGATGAACCCATTGATGTTTCGCCAAAGGTGGCAGAAGAAAAAATGCTGAAGCATCGCAGTTTTGAAGGCTTTAAAGTGAAGCCGGAAGCTGATTACCTGCAAAGTCGTAAAGCCGTGCTGGTTAACAGCGATTGCCATATTGTACTGGCCGCTCCGCAAAAAAGTATGACAGATTATTTCTACAAAAATGCGGATGCAGATGAAATGATATTTGTGCATGAAGGAACCGGTACTGTTAAAACACAATACGGTGAATTACCATTCAGCTATGGCGATTATAGGGGATTGCCAAGAGGAACTATTTACCAGATCGAATTCAATTATGATAAGAACCGGCTTTTTATCGTTGAGTCTTTTTCACCACTGCGTTTTCCCAAACGTTATATGAGCAAGTATGGCCAGTTGATGGAGCATGCACCGTTTTGTGAAAGGGATATCCGTACGCCGCAAAACCTGCAAACCATTGATGAAAAAGGAGATTTCCTCATCAAAACAAAAAAGAAAGGCATCCTGTATGGATTACATTATGGTACACATCCTTTTGATGTGGTGGGATGGGATGGCTGCTGTTATCCCTATATCTTTTCCATCCACGATTTTGAACCCATAACCGGCCGTGTACATCAGCCGCCACCGGTACACCAGACCTTTGAGACCAATGCTTTTGTAGTTTGTTCCTTCGTGCCCAGGTTATATGATTACCATCCGGATGCCATTCCTGCTCCATACAACCACAGTAATATTGACAGTGACGAGGTATTATATTATGTAGCCGGGGAGTTCATGAGCCGCAAACATGTAACACAGGGGATGATCACACTGCATCCTGCAGGAATACCACACGGGCCACACCCGGGCGCAGTGGAAAAAAGCATCGGGGCAAAGGATACAGCAGAGCTGGCGGTGATGGTAGATACCTTCCGGCCATTGCAATTAACAGTTGAGGCATTGGAAATTGAAAATGATGGCTATGTAATGAGCTGGGCAGAGTAGGATTCACCTGAGGCCGGGCCCTACCACATCAGGGTATTTTTTTTCTTAATAAAACGAAGCATCTTTATGCTTCAAAAAATAATTTATATGTCAACTTATTATCCCCTAAAAGCCGGCAATAGCTGGACTTATAAGACTAACGACGGAAGTACATTTACCAATAAGGTAGAATCTGAAGATAATGGCGTGTTCAGCATGTCCAATTCAACTGTAGCTAACCTGACGCAGGTAAAGAAAGAAGGCAATACATTTTATGCCGATAGTTATGAAGCAGGTAATATGCAGCCTTTTTTAAAAGATGATGCAGCTGTGGGTGATACCTGGGAAATTAAATATAAGGCCAATACCATCGACAGTGTATTGAACGTGGTAATCAGATCAACCGGAGGTACAAAAGAGATTGACGGCAAATCCTATTCCGATGTGATGGAAATGGAAGGCGTAATGAGCTTTATTGTGAACGGCAGCGTTTTTAATGCGGGTACAAAGTACCAGTGGTATTATGCAAAGGATATAGGGCTTATTTTAACCACTTCAACGCTGGGCGATAATATGCCCCTGGTAAGCTATTCGATTTGATGATAGTTATTTTTTATTTCAAAATCTGTCTTATATTTAAGCAATAAAACCAAAGGCTATATGATACAATTTCATGAAATTAAAGTAGGTGATTACCTGATAGCCGATAACGACGGCGATAAAAAACAGGGAGAAGTAACTAACCTCAACGGCAACGAAAAACAGGTTTGTGTGGACACCGGTGTACAGGAGTTCTGGTACGAAACCAATCAATTGAGTGCCATCCCGCTGGATGATGAACAACTTACCAAATTGAAATTTCACAGGCAGGATAATGAAGACGGAACTGTTAAGTACATGAAAGGCGCTTTCCGGATGATGTTACCGGCTAAGGATGACTTTTCTAAATTTGAGATATGGTACCGCGATGAGCATCGTAAGATTATGCAGCCCATCCACCTGCACCAGCTACAAAATCATTTTTACGAAATTACCAAGGTTCACTTAAACGATGAATCGTTCGACTAAATACATTTTCAATGATAAAAAAAGACCCCGGCTACCAGGCCAGGGTCTTTTTTTATAAGTTATTGTAAATGATCAAAAAATGCGATTTTTGTTTTTTTAATGTTTTGGGGTCATTTTTTTGAAAATCTCCCGATTTCGGTGGCCTGTCCGGTAAAAAACAGCAGATTTTGGCCTTTTTTGTGGAAAACCCTATGAATTGTTGGTAATTCAATCTGATTTTTGCTGTTAATTAAATAATAACTCCTATCTTTGCGCTCCAAAAATTATGGCTAAACAGGCACTTATTAAACAAGACGGAGTAATAATTGAAGCGTTGAGCAATGCTATGTTTAAGGTTAAATTAGAGAATGATCATGAGATTTTAGCCACAATTTCCGGAAAAATGAGGATGCACTATATCCGCATTTTACCCGGCGATAAAGTGGGAGTAGAGATGAGCCCTTACGATTTAACCAGGGGCAGGATCATATTCCGCTACAAGTAAAAAAGAATTATTTAGTAATACAATAAAAAACAAGAACCATGAAGGTTAGAGCTTCAATTAAAAAGCGCAGTGCAGATTGCAAGATCGTTAGAAGGAAAGGCAGACTGTATGTGATCAACAAAAAGAATCCTCGTTTTAAGCAAAAACAAGGATAATTAAAACTAAAGTCTAAAATCAAAATCTGAAATAAATTATGGCTCGTATTGCCGGTATAGATTTACCAAAAAACAAAAGAGGCGAAGTTGGCCTTACTTACATTTACGGAATTGGCCGTTCTACTGCACGTTATATATTGGACAAAGCAGGAAACATTGACCATAACAAAAAAGTTAATGAGTGGAACGATGATGAGCAGACCGCCATCCGTAACGTTATCAATAACGAGTTCAAGACCGAAGGTGCTTTACGTAGCGAAACCCAGATGAACATCAAGCGTTTACTGGATATCGCCTGTTACCGCGGTTTACGTCACCGTAAAGGTTTACCGGTTCGTGGCCAGCGTACACGTACCAACAGCCGTCAGCGTAAAGGAAAGCGTAAGACAGTTGCAGGTAAAAAGAAAGTAACTAAGTAATAATTTGTCCCGGTAATTCACTTACCGGGAACAATTTTTTATAAGAATTCAGTAATTTGAAACAACGCCAGATCGCAAAGAAGTCGGCAGGATGGTTGGTTCAGTCCTGGTGAAAACCCGGATCTATTTTTTAAAAGATTACCTACAGTATTTAAAATTATGGCAAAAGCACAAGGCGCAAAAGCAGCCGCTAAAAAAAGAGTAGTAAAGGTTGACAGCTACGGAGATGCACACATTGTTGCAAGTTTCAACAACATCATCATCAGTTTAACTAACAAGCAGGGCCAGGTAATCAGCTGGAGCAGTGCTGGTAAAATGGGTTTCAGGGGTTCTAAAAAGAACACACCCTATGCAGCCCAGATGGCAGCAGCGGATGCAGCTAAAACCGCATTGGACGCAGGTTTGAAAAGAGTTGATGTATTTGTAAAAGGACCAGGAAGCGGCCGTGAAGGAGCTATCCGTTCTTTATCTCAAAATGGTATCGAGATCAATATGATCAAAGACGTTACACCATTACCACATAATGGTTGCCGTCCTCCAAAGAAAAGAAGAGTATAATAATTGATAATGAAATAATGGACAATTTATAATGAAAAAATTATCCGTTATCAATTAAACAATTATCCATTAATAACAGGGTGCATCATTCATTTTAAAAGGTCTTTATAATGATGCATCGTCACTAAAAGACCACTATAACAATTATGGCACGTTACACAGGCCCCAAAACAAAAATCTCCAGGATCTTCGGAGAACCCATTACAGGTAATGGAAAATGGTTAACCAAGAACAGCAACCCTCCGGGTATGCATGGTGCTAACCGTAAGCGTAAAACTTTAGGTGAATATGCTTTGCAGCTCAGAGAAAAGCAAAAAGCAAAGTACACGTATGGTTTGCTTGAAAAACAATTCCGTAAAACATTTGATGAAGCCGCACGCCGTAAAGGTGTTACCGGTGAAAACCTGATAAAATTATTAGAAGCCCGTTTGGATAATACTGTATTTCGTTTGGGTATTGCACCAAGCCGCCAGGCTGCACGCCAGTTGGTATCTCACAAGCACATCACTGTAAATGGTGAAGTGGTTAATATACCTTCTTACAGCTGTACTGCCGGTGATGTTATTGGTTTGAAGAATAAAAGTGCTGCAAACGCTTCTATCGCCGGTAATTTACGCGGCAAAAATGCCAAGTTTAACTGGTTAGAGTGGAACGAAACTGCATCGCAGGGTACTTTTATCACTTATCCTGAAAGAGAAAGTGTTCCTGAGAATATCAAGGAGCAACTGATCGTGGAATTGTACTCTAAGTAATAGAGGGATGAGCTGGGTAAAATAACTTCGGCCAGGTACAAAAATTTTAAACATTAAAACAACAAAATACAAATGGGAATTTTAAATTTTGTTAAGCCAGATAAGATCGTTCTTCAGAAAGCAACCGAATTTGAAGCCATCTTCGAATTCCGTCCGCTGGAACCAGGTTATGGTGTAACTATCGGTAACTCTCTCCGCAGGGTGTTGCTGAACTCCCTGGAGGGTTATGCTATCATCGGCATCAACATTGCCGGTGCTGACCATGAGTTCGCCACTTTAAAAGGCATTACTGAAGACGTTACAGAAATAATCCTAAACCTGAAACAGGTTCGTATCAAGAAGAAAGTTGAGCATGAGGTGAACGTAGAAAAAGTAACGCTTTCTATCAAAAATAAAACAGAATTCAATGCCGGAATGATCGGTGAAGCTTCACCTACATTCGAGATCATGAATCCTGAATTGCTGATCTGTACGATGGACAGCAGCGCCAAACTGGATATCGAGATCACGATCGGTAAAGGCCGCGGTTATGTTCCTGCAGAAGAGAACAAGGAAAAGAACTCTCATTTCGGATACATTCCGGTTGATGCTATTTACACACCGATCAAGAACGTTAAATACGCTATCGAGAATACCCGTGTGGAGCAACGTACCGACTTTGAAAAACTCATCATGGAAGTGGTTACCGATGGTACCATTCACCCGGAAGATGCTGTAAAGCAGGCCAGCCGTATCCTGATACAGCACCTGATGATCATCACTGATGAGAATATCACTTTCGATACCAAAGAAGATAAAAAAGAAGACCTGGTTGACGAACAGACTTTACAATTACGAAAAGTGTTGAAGACCCCATTGGAAGACCTGGATCTTTCTGTACGTGCCTTCAATTGCTTAAAAGCTGCCAAGATCAACTCACTGAGCGAACTGGTACAGTACGAGCAGGAAGACCTGATGAAATTCAGGAACTTTGGTCAGAAATCTTTAAGTGAGATTGAGCAGGTGTTACACGAAAGAGGGTTGAGCTTTGGAATGGACCTGAGCAAGTTGAAATTGGACGACGAATAAGAATTAGCTAATTAGCTAATGTGCTAATATGCTAATGGAGCCTTCGGGCGCTAATACACTTTCAAATAAAGGAATTAGCACATGAGCAAATCAGCACATCAGCACATTTTTAATCAGTAGGTTATAATTCCTGACACGGTATAACCGAATTAAAACACAAATGTCATGCGTCACGGAAACAAAGGGAATAATTTAAGCAGAACGGCTTCTCACAGAAGAGCCATGCTTGCAAACCTGGGCAGCCAGTTGATTACTCATAAGAGAATCACCACCACATTGGCCAAAGCAAAAGCTTTACGTACTTACATTGAGCCATTGATTACTAAAACAAAAGCTACAGCCAGTAAAGAATCTATTATGCACAATCATCGTGTTGTGTTCAGTTATTTGAATGATAAATTGGCTGTAAAAGAATTGT
>JBJTMN010000067.1:0-2939 GCA_046070545.1 Ferruginibacter sp. | reverse complement strand
GCAACCTCTGGCATCTGCAGCTGCAGTAATGTGCGACCAGGACCTGGAAGCGGGTGTAGCCATTGTAGATATTGGTGGTGGTACAACCGACCTGGCTGTTTTTTATGAGGGTATTTTAAAACATACAGCCGTAATTCCTTTCGGTGGCGAAAATATCACCAACGATATCAAGAACGGCTTGGGTGTTTTAAAAACACAGGCCGAGCAGATGAAGATCCAGTTTGGAAGTGCATTGAGCGACGAAGCAAAAGCCAATGCATTTATTACCATTCCGGGTTTGCGTGGTATGGCGCCAAAAGAAATTTCAGTTAAGAACCTGGCATCCATCATCCAGGCCCGCATGAGTGAGATCATGGATTTTGTAACCTATCATTTAAAGCAGGTTGGTTTGGATACCCGCTTATTGAACGGTGGTGTAATACTTACCGGTGGAGGATCTCAGCTGAAACATCTGATTCAGTTAACAGAATATGTTACCGGCCTGAATGCGAGGATAGGTTATCCGAATGAGCACCTGGCAGGCGGACATATTGATGAACTGGCCAAACCCATGTACAGCACCTGTATTGGTTTGATACTGAAAGGCTATAACGATTACGAGAATAAGAACAAGCAGTTTGAAGAGCAGTTTAAACGGGTGGAAGTGCCTGGTTCTTTACAACAGCAACCGGTTGATGAAACCCTGGATGTGGTTGATGAGAATGGCCCGGTAAAAGTGAAGCAACGTAAATCGTTGAAGAATTTTATGGATGGATTCAAGAATGGTTTGATAGACCTGTTTAAGGAAGAGGAAGACGCTAAACTGTAGTTATGAATGATGAGTTATGAATGATGAGTGAAGTATTCAGTACAATCCACTCATAACTTATAACCTATAATTTTTTAAATAAGTACTAACCCATTAATTAATGAACGCAGCGTTGTAAAATGCCGGCGTTACTAAAAAAAAACTATGATACATTTTGATTTGCCTAAAGATCAATCCTCCATCATCAAGGTAATTGGTGTGGGTGGCGGCGGAAGCAATGCGGTAAACCACATGTTTTCGCAAAATATCGAAGGTGTGAATTTTATCATCTGCAATACAGATGCACAGGCCATTGCACAAAGCAAAGTGCCTAATAAAATTCAGCTGGGACCGCATTTAACGCAGGGCCTGGGTGCCGGTGCCAATCCCGAGATTGGCCGCCAGGCTACCGAAGAAAGCCTGGAAGAAATAAAACGGATATTGGAAGTGAATACCAAAATGGCATTCATTACAGCAGGTATGGGCGGCGGTACCGGAACCGGTGGTGCACCTATTCTTGCAAAGATCTGTAAAGACCTGGGCATACTTACCGTAGGTATAGTTACCACACCATTTGCGTATGAAGGCAAAAAAAGAATTGCACAGGCAGAAGAAGGCGTGATGTTGTTGAAAAATCATGTTGATACCTTACTCGTGAGCAGCAAGGATAAACTGCGCCACCAGTTTGGAAATTTAAAAATGAAAGAAGCATTTGCAAAGGCCGATAACGTGTTGGCTACAGCTGCCAAATGTATCACCGATGTTATTAACAGCACCGGGCAGATTAATGTGGATTTTGCGGATGTATGCACCGTAATGATCAACGGAGGTGTTGCCATTCTGGGAAGCGCTGCAGAAGAAGGAGAGAACAGGGCACAACTGGCTATTGAGAACGCTATCAATTCGCCGCTGCTGAATGACAATGACATTAAAGGAGCCAAATGGATACTTATCAATATCAATTCATCTGAAGGAGAACATGAGTTTACCATGGATGAAGTGGAGATCATTCAGAATTATTTACTGAGCCAGGCCGGTGAAGGAACAGATGTGATCCTGGGATTGGGTTATGATAACAGTTTGGGTGGAAAGATCGGCATTACTTTAATTGCTACCGGTTTCGATCATAAAGATCCTTTTGAGAAAAAAGCTGATATAAAAGCAGCTGAGCCAAAAGATGAAAAAATCGTTATGACACTGGAGATGCCGGTTAAAGAAGAAAAAAAGATAATGCAACAACCGGTATTGCAGTTTGAAGACAGTTCGGCTTCGCTCACTGCTGAAGATGAAGCGGCAGCTATTGCTGAAATAACCGAGCAGCCTGCATTACAGGTGGAGGAAGATCTGCTGATGCCAGTTATGAAAGAAGTAACTGAAGAAATTCCGGTGGTGAAATTACCAAGTAAAAATACTGGGGATAAATTAGATGAAGCGCCTGTGTTTTTTGAAATATCTTCGGCTACGGATCAGATTCCTGTAATTGAATTTGACATTCCACAAAGTCCTCCTCCCGTTGATAAACCAGCAAAAGTTCAGAAAGAAGTTACCGTAATTAATAAAGATGCTAGCACCCCTTCTTCGTCTGGAGGGTATCTGGCTAAACCTGCACAGATTTATGTGGAGGAGAAGCCAAAATCAGAATCCAATTCGATTGATGAGCTACTGCCGTTGCAGGAAAATCAACAGGAAGACGAACCTGTGATTGAAATGCAGTTGGTAGTTAAATCCCATCAAGCGGCGGAGGAAGAGCAACATGTACAACCAGCTCAGCCCATCATGATGTCCGATGTTGAGGAACCTGCCATGCAGGACGAAGCAGAGGACCTTCGGCGCAGGGCCATGGATCGGATTGCAAAACTGCGTAACCTGTCGTTCAACATTAACGCAGCCGATCCTAACAATGAGTTTGAAACGGTGCCTGCTTACCTTCGCCGCAATATGGAATTACATAATTCCATTGCCGATGTTGAAAGTTTTTACAGCAACTATACTGTAAAAACAGACGAGAACAACCAGGCAGAAATAAGTACACTCAACAGTTTCCTGGAAGGCAAAAAACCTGATTAAAATAACCGATGCCGGTTCTGCAAAGCAGAACCGGCATTTAAGTTTGTTTGTGTTTGGTATTATGAGTAAAAAAGCCCCCCGATTT
>JBJTMN010000066.1:0-2074 GCA_046070545.1 Ferruginibacter sp. | reverse complement strand
AACGATGGCGCCAATACAGATGAAGGAAGGGCTTATTTGTATAATGGAAATGAACAGACCGCCAACATGCGAAACAACCTACGCCTGTACAATTCCGATCTTACCACACCCATCAACAGCAGTAATTTTCTATTTGGTAATTTTGGTGCCGGGCTGTATGCCAAATCTTTTTTAGGTCGAGATAAGGGTAAACTGGTTTGGGAAACAAGATTGAATTACAACGCTTACAGCGGTACACCTATCACCAACAGTACTTTCTATACAGCACAACAGGCTGCATTTACCGATCTGGATCTTACCGGGACTGAGTTAAAGGATATCATCAATAAAATATGGGGTGGTAAATACACCAAAATAAGGGCTCGGGTAAAATATGACCTGGTAACAGCCATCACCGGCCAGGTATACGGTCCCTGGAGAAATGTATCAAGTATTATAGATGCCAATCAGCTGGGCATTTTACCCATTGAGTTAATTTCCTTTAATACTGCCTGGCAGCAAAAAGGCAAAACCGCCCGGCTCAATTTTAAAACCGATAAGGAAAGCGGCGTTTGTTGTTTTGATATTGAGAAAAGCAGTGATGGTTTTAATTTTTATTCGATCGGTACTTTACCAGCAAGAAATATTTCGGGCATTCAGTCTTATTCTTTTATTGATGTAAATGCAACCAGTAAAAATCAATTCTACCGCATAAAAATAAACGGCATTGCCGGGCTGCTGGATTATAGCAACATACAGCAGTTACAGAATGATAAAACAACAGAAATTCTCGTCTTTCCCAATCCCGCAACAGATGTATTACAATTGCAACTGAACAAAGCGTATGATAAATTGAATGTGCTGGTTATAAACAGTTCTGGTCAAATGGTAAAGCATCTTCAAATTGTTGCTTCTAATCAAATTATAACAATCCCGGTACAATATTTAGCTGCCGGTAAATACTGGCTGCATTTGCAAAACAATGGCGAAAAACAGGTGCTGCAGTTTATGAAGCAGTAAAACATCAAGACATGAATTAAATCTGCCGTTGATCAGTTTAAAAAGGGTTATAGAGAACTTATTGGGCATATCAGCCGCAGTTGCTCCATAGTAGCTACCAGTTTTCTCCCCAGGTAAAAGCACTTAACGCCCTGTTTGGCCCTTGTTTCCATTACCCCCAGAACAGTTATGCTGATATTCTTTGCCATCCCCTTGTAAATTTTTACTTTTGCAACTCAACTACAGCTTATGGGTAATGTAAAATTGAGTGTATTGGCAGAGACGTTAAAGGGCTCCGAAATAGTTCGCCTGGGCGCAACCATTAAGGAAAAGATGAAACAAGGTGCCAGAATTTACAATTATACCATCGGCGATTTTGATTCATCTATCTTCCCAATACCGGCCGAACTTGAGGCAGAGATCATTGATGCCTACAAAAACGGTTTCACCACATACCCTGCCGCAGAAGGAAACCTGGACCTGAGGGAAGCGGTTGCATCATTTATGTCATCCAGGTGTGGTTTATCTTATTCAAACTCCGAAATTCTGATTGCTGCCGGTGGCCGGCCACTGATATATGCCCTGTACCGCACTATTGTTGATAAAGGTGATAAAGTAATTTACCCTGCACCCAGCTGGAACAACAATCACTATGTACATTTTACCGATGGTGAGCACATTATGCTGGAAGCAGAAAAGGAAAATAATTTTATGCTTACCGCAGCGCAGATTGCCCCGCATGTAAAAGGCGCAACATTGCTTTCATTATGTTCTCCTTTAAATCCAACCGGTACTACATTTGGCAAAGAAGAGCTAAGCGCTATCTGCAACCTGGTGATAGAAGAAAATAAAACACGTGCCGAAGGAGAAAAGAAATTATACCTGATGTACGACCAGATATACTGGACACTCACATTTGGTGATACAGTACATCATAATCCTGTTACACTCAACCCTGCCATGAAGGAATTTACCATCTTCATTGATGGCATCAGCAAGGCTTTTGCGGCTACTGGCGTGCGTGTTGGATGGGCCATGGGACCTGCAGAAATTATTGCAAAAATGCGCTCGATCAACAGCCACGTAGGTGCATGGG
>JBJTMN010000065.1:0-5486 GCA_046070545.1 Ferruginibacter sp. | reverse complement strand
GATTTCAGTTACAGCACCGGCAGTAAGTTGCATTTCTTCCATGCGTTTTAGCAAGAGGGCTTTGTACTTTTCTGTCTTATTATTCAAAATGAGATATTCGCAGCACATGGCAAAAAACTTAGGGTCATCGGCTTCTTTTATCAGTGAAACAACTTGTGGAACAAAGTCTTTTGGATAAAGTGCGTATACCAGTTGTAGTATTGCTTTCTGAAATTCGTTACTTCCCGGCAAAACAGAATTCATTGCTGTGTGTATCCGTTTGTCAATAAAACCTGTCCTGTAATTTAACAGCTCCATTGCATCAAAAGCTTCCTGCCAGTTTTCTTCGGTGCTGTCCTTCAGATCAATTGACAGGTTTTTGAGGATATTGTTACTTACCAGGTTCTTATATTCCTTCGTTCTTGATTCTTTTGTTGTATAAGGAGCAAAAGGAATAGTTTCATTTTGAGCCTGTGTATGCAGGGATAAAAAAAATGACAGCAAAAAAACAGTAATGAAGCCCTTTATCATACCTGCAAAGTAATTAAAAAAAACATCCTGCCGGTTGGCAGGATGCATATAAAAATAAACTGTTTATTTTTTATGGAACATAAGTGGCCAGGAAGGCCTGTATCTTATTGTAAGTGTCTGTAAAAGTAGGGGCTGTCCAGCTGTCAACATGCCCCAGGCCTGCATACGGATAATATTCGTTTGCTATGGTTGCTGTTGTTAATTTGTTTTTTAAAGCCACAGACTGTGTATTTGCATTAACGATCAGGTCTGCAGTTCCCTGGAAAATAATGGTGGGGCAGGCATTGGCTGTTGTTGTAAAAGTTAAAGGGCTTGATGATGCATACAATGCAGCATTGGTTGCAGGTGTGCCGCTCATTAAAAGTCCAATACCAAGCTGATTGGGAGAACCGGCCGGGTAATCATTGTACATGGCAACCATATCTGTTGGCCCGCAATAATCAATTACCGCCTTTATTTTTGGTGTCTGGTATTTATATGCCTGCAACAATGACAAATGCCCTCCAGCACTTGCTCCCAGCAATACAAATTTATCGCTGATCAGGAATGTTGTACGGTTGTTGTAAATAAAATCGATGGCAGCTTTTATGTCGTTTTCCTGCGTAGGAAAAACATTGGTTGCCGGTACGGCAGCCAAACGGTAGTTGATATTGAAAATAGCATAATCAGGAAGCCTTTTTTTCAGGCTGTCGATATTGGTGGCGTAATCTGCTTTGTCGCCTCCTATCCAGGCTCCGCCATGTATCATTACAATAACCTTGGTACTGGCAGTAGTTCTGTTTGCGGGTAAATAAATGTCCATCTTTTGTTTGCTGTCAGATCCATAGCTGGTGTCCATGGTGGTTCTTGCAGCCACCGGTGCAGGTACTACGCCACCACCCAGGTCATCGTCACCCTTGCCGCAGGATGAGAACAGGACCAGAAAAAATACAGAAATGGGAAACAGAATTTTTACTTTCATATAGTTTTTAATTGAAGTTTAAAAATACAATTATTATGATAAAGAATAATTGATTTTTTTGTCAGGCAATTTTCTGCATCAGCGTTAGCCGTTTGTAAATGCTTTCTTCAATCTCAATCAGTTCAAAATGATTGCCACGCTCAACAATACGGCCATCCTGTAATATTAAAATCTCGTCAGCTTCTTTAATGGTACTTAAACGGTGGGCGATCACCAATGTTGTTCTTCCTTCCATTAAATTATTCAATGCGTCCTGTACCGATTTTTCCGATTCGGTGTCCAGGGCAGATGTGGCTTCGTCTAAAATTAAAATGGCAGGGTTCTTAAAAACTGCGCGGGCTATGCTGATGCGCTGGCGCTGTCCGCCCGATAAACGGATGCCCCTGTCGCCGATATTGGTTTCATAGCCATTTTCTGTATCAACAATAAATTCATGTGCATTGGCAATCTTTGCAGCCCTGATCACTTCTTCCATACTTGCATTGGGCTTACCCAACGCAATATTATTGAAGATGGTATCATTGAACAGGATGATGTCCTGTGTAACAAAACTCATCTGGCTTCTTAAAGATTCCATGGTATAGCTACGTATATCTTTTCCATCTATGCTGATGCTGCCGCTGGTTACATCGTAAAACCGGGGTAACAGGTCGGCAATGGTTGATTTACCCACACCTGACGGGCCTACCAATGCAATGGTCTTTCCTTTTCCGATGGTGAAGCTGATATCCGTTAATACCGGTCTGTCGGTATAGCTAAAACAAACATTTTTAAATTCCACCCTTTCATCAAATGATTGTAGTGCCACTGCATTCGGATCATCGGCTACTTCAATCTTTGTATCCAGCACTTCCAGGATTCTTTTTCCGGAGGCTTCGCCACGCTGAATATTAGCTAATGCTACTACCATTGCCTTGGCAGGCCTGATTACCTGCGAAAAAATGGCGATGAAGGCTATGAATTCGCTGGCCTGTAACCCGCTGGGATCTGCACCCCGGTTTTTCAGGATCATACTGCCACCATAAATTAATATACATGCCACTACAATTACTCCCGATACTTCAGAAAAAATAGGTGCCAGTTCTCTTCTTTTAAAGCCCTGTAAACTGGCTTTGCGGTAAAAATCATTTTCGCGGCGGAATCTTTTTACAATAAAATCTGTTGCATTGAAAGATCGGATGATACGCATACCCATCAATGTCTCATCGATCATGGTAAGTAACCGGCCAATAGATGATTGCATATCGCTGGCTTCTTTGCGTAATCTTTTTGTAACCATGGCAATACCGAAGGCTGAAATAGGGATGATCAGCAGGGTAAATAAAGTAAGCTTTACTGAAATGGTAAACATCGCAATAAAAAAGAAGATCATGGTGTAAGGCTCTTTAAATAACACTTCCAGGGAATTGGCTGCCACGGATTCTATTTCAAAAACATCAGAATTCATACGGGAGATCAGATCACCTTTATGCTCTTTGGTGAAATAACCCATGTGCAGGTAATTGATCTTTTCAAAGATTGCCTCGCGTATTCTTTTAACCAGCAAGGTCCTGGAACTGATCATGCTCCGTTGGGCCATAAACCTGAAAATATTGGTGAGTAATACAGCAAGGACGATCAATGCAGCAATAAAATACAGGGCATATACCGGGTTCATGGTCTTTAAATGGTACACTTCATAATAGAACAGGTCTTTGAAGTACCCGGCCGAAAATGAAAAACCAGGCATGGTTGCATACTGCTTCATATTTTCTGCAGTATTATTATCAAACAGGAAATTAAGTAAGGGGATAATTAAGGCAAACTGAAATACACTGAAAAAAGCAGCGATCAGTGTGAAAATAAAAAAGGGTATTACAAACTTTGGATAAGGTTTTGCAAATTGCATTAAACGGCGGTAAGTACTCATCGGGTCATTAAATTAAAACAATGAACGGTAAATTTTCCAGTATTCCTGTGCTGCAATATCCCAGTTGTATTCCTTCCCTTTCCGGATGATCTTGTCCTGCATTTTAAAAAGTTTATATTGCTTCATGCCTGTTACAAAAGTTTCTTTCATGTGGGCCGCTGTAAAATTCTCGAAATAAAAAGCGACATCACCACCTATCTCGGGCAATGCGGTTCTGTCAGATAAAAATAATGGTTTTCCCACCGACATGGCTTCAGTAACGGGGAGGCCAAAACCTTCGGCTGTGGAAGGAAATGCAAATGCCTGGCAGTGATTAAAATACCAGGATTTTTCTGATTCAGATACAGGGCCTAATAATTTTACTTTCTTAGAGATGCCCATTTTTTCAGCAGTATCCAGGATGGATTGATAATATCCAACATCATCTATGCGCCCCGCAATCACCAGTTCAAGTTCTTCCTGGTCCTGAACCAATGGCAATAAACTATGAAAATTCTTTTTGGGCATGATAGTGCCCAGTGAAAATATAAATGGCTTATCGGGAAGGTAAGATTGTTTCAGCAACTGGGGTTTGGTCAGCGTATTTGTACCATTATGTATAACGTGGAGCGGTTTGTTTTTTACATCACAATAAAAATCCAGGTCATTGCGTGCATATTCACTGATGCAAATGATCACATCTGCCCGGTTAACAAGCTTTTGCAAACGCCTGAGATTTCTTTGTTTTTTAAATTCAGGTTTCAGGGGATCGTACATAAAATTCAGGTCATGTACAGACAGAACCACTTTTATCTTTTTGTTTCTGAAAGGAAGGTAATAGCTGTCCTGGTAGGTAGCATGCCATACTGAGAAATTCTTCAATGATGGCATTCTGAATTTATGCAGTTCTGTTTGCGTGATATGTTTGAAGTTATCAGCAAATAAATATTCTGCACCAACCGGACAGTAAAAACTAAGTTCTTCTGCATCAGGGTTGGCAAACCTGGCAATATGATTGCCCAGGTTTAGACAGTAGTGGTATAAACCTGTGTTTTCATACTTCATCCGTTCACAATCAAATATAATCCGGTTCATCATGTGTTGAAAGGGTTAATTCCTGGGCTACTAAATTGTGAATATGTAATGTAAAAGACCACAATTTACAAAATTAGGCTGCCTGATTGCAGCAAAAACTGTGCAAGATCATTTACTCAGATGATTTATATAACAACTAATGATTCCGGGAAACGATATCTTGTATTTTAGCGGTATAAAAAAGTAAAACAATTGCGTTTGGTATGATTATCGCAGCAATTTAAACTTTTCATAAAAAACCTTATGTATAAAATCATACTGGATTGTGATCTGATGCGATACCGTGATTCGGGCCTTTATCATTACTGCCTGAACTTAGGTGCCCATGTTAGGCGTTTGCTGGAAAAGGAAAAGGATGGGAACATTGGCTTTTATGTACCAGCTGCTGAGAAAGATTCCTTTGGGCCAGGCGCAAACTGTATCATAGAAAAAAAATGGCACCAGAAATTGTTTAAACCATTTTTATGGGATTGCGATATCTGGCATGCGCCTTTTCAATCCGGCCGGATTGTACCGCCTGCAAATAATAAAGTAAAAATCCTGCTTACCATTCATGACCTGAATTGCCTGCACGAAGGAAAAACACCCAGGGAACAAAAACAGAGCCTGCAAAAAACGCAGCAACTGATCGATCGTAGCACTGCGATTGTTTGCATTTCCAATCATTGTAAAAAAGACGTTCTGGAAAACATGGATGTAAATGACAAACCGGTTCATGTAATCCATAACGGAACGCACCAGGTGCATGTTCCTCCTGCAAAGCCCATGGCTTATTTGCCTGCAAGGCCTTTTTTATTTACGATGGGATATGTAAACCAGAAAAAGAATTTTCATACACTGATTCCATTGTTAAAAGATGAAGGGATTGAACTTGTTGTGGCGGGCAAACTGGATGATGCTGATTATGTAAAGAAAATGCGACTGCTTGCTTTACATGAAGGAGTGTCAGACAGGCTGCATATCCTGGGCCCGGTTTCTGAAACAGACAAAGCCTGGTACCTGAAAAACTGCTATGCCTTTTTGCTGCCTTCA
>JBJTMN010000064.1:0-11208 GCA_046070545.1 Ferruginibacter sp. | reverse complement strand
GCAGAACTTTTGGGCACTACTGCCGATGCAATTGTGCTAGGTAATGTTGCAGATGATCTGGCAACTTTAGGAAATTACGGTATAAAGAAAGTGCATACCGTAAAGAATGCCACACTTGATCATGTAGATGCACAGGTATTTACCAAAGTAATTGCCGATGCTGCCAAAGCGATAGATGCCAAAGTGATCATCTTCTCCAATAACTTCAATGGTAAAGCCATTGCACCACGTGTAAGTGTGCGTTTAAAAGCAGGACTGGTATCTGGTGCGGTAGCCTTACCTGACCTAAGCAATGGATTCACTGTTAAGAAAAATGTATTCAGCGGTAAGGCTTTTGCCAATATCACTGTTACCACAGATATCAAGATCATTGCATTGAATCCAAACTCATATAGTGTTGTAACCACTACGGGTACAGCAGAAGTAGCCGAATTCGCAGCTACCATTGATGCTGCCAAAGTGCAGGTTACCGCAACAGATAAAGTCGTTGGAGAAATTCCGTTAAGCGAAGCAGAGATCGTAGTAAGTGGCGGCCGCGGATTGAAAGGACCCGAAAACTGGGCGCTGGTTACTGACCTTGCAAAACTTTTAGGTGCAGCTACTGCCTGCAGCCGCCCGGTAGCCGACAGCGACTGGAGGCCGCATCATGAGCATGTAGGCCAAACCGGGCTTGCTATTGCTCCTAACTTATACATTGCCATTGGTATTTCAGGCGCCATTCAGCACCTGGCAGGTGTAAACCGCAGTAAGGTCATCGTAGTTATTAATAAAGACCCGGAAGCACCTTTCTTTAAAGCGGCAGACTACGGTATTGTAGGCGATGCTTTTGAAGTAATGCCCAAGATCATTGAAGCCGTTAAAAAAATGAAACAGGCATAATTCCACCTGTTCAAACTTATACAAAAGCCTTCCATACATCAATGGAAGGCTTTATTTTTTAAATTTGTTGTTCAACTATTATACATGAAACAGTTTTTTTTATTCGTAACGGCAGTTTTGATCTGCACGATGGTATCTGCCCAAAAAAACTTTCAAGGCTCGGTAACCTACCGCCTGCACGCCAGCATTGGTGATAAACCCGATGCAGAACTGAAAATTCTTTTTGGCGATAAAAAATTAAAATTACTGTTTAAAGAAAAGGATGAATTTGATAAAAAAGCCCTGGTTATTTTGCTGGATTCTGCTGCAGCTTATGCTTTGGATCCTGAAAACAAAACATTCAGAAAGACCACACTCACCCTGACCGCACCTGCAAAAAATCCTGATAAAAAACTGATCAATGGTTATTCCACCACATCATTTAAACCAGAGAACACTGGCTTAAGCGGACTATTGGGTGGCATGCTGGGCACCTCCAATGTTATTTTTTATGTGGCCGACAGCCTGTATTATTATATACCGGCTGCTTTTACAGGCAATAAAGAACTTGTCGCCATTCAGCATAACAGGATCGTTTTGGGCGCTGAGTTTCAGATAGAGAGCCCCTTTACTGAATATACCGACAGTGCATCCAGGAACAATCCCAACATCATTACCGCAGAAGCGATTGATATTAAACCAATGGTCCCGGATGCGGGTGAATTTCTGATCCCGGCTGATTATGCAGATCAAAAAAGTATTTCATATTCAGAAACCAGCGATTCCACCGCAGTGATGGTCGATACCGCTGTAATTGCCCCACCGGCAGCCAAACCTGCAAAAAAGAAACCTGCAAAACGAGCTTCACCAAAATCAACATCAACATCAAAGGCAATCAGAAGAAAAGATCAGTAATTGCATTTTAAGGCTGTTTTGTTTTTATCTTTGCTTTATAAAAATATACAGACAGCTCCCTTCCCGAAATAAGGACAGTATGAAGAAAATTGAACTGGAAATAGTAGCATTATCGCATAGCATTACGCAAACGCATTCCTATGCGGTTGTGTTGGGAGAGGTCAACGGATTACGCAGGCTGCCCATTGTTATTGGCGGCTTTGAGGCACAGGCCATTGCGGTAGCCCTGGAGCGGATGAGTCCGAGCCGGCCGCTTACCCACGACCTGATGAAGAATTTTATGATGGCTTTTAACGTAGACTTACATGAAGTAGTGATCAACGATCTGCAGGAAGGTATCTTTTACAGCAAACTGGTTTGCAGTTCGGCAAACGATACGGTTGAAATTGATTCCCGTACTTCCGATGCACTGGCGCTGGCCGTCCGGTTTGGCTGCCCTATCTATACATACGATAATATTTTAGACCAGGCTGGCATTTTAATGGAAGATGACGGCAAGGCAAAATCCACTGCCCCCGTTACCAGTGAAACAGGTGGTGGCGATGACCTGAAATCCTTATCGCTGGAGGATCTGGAAGGCCTGCTTGCAGAAGTACTGGACCATGAGGATTATATCCGTGCCATTGCTATACGTGATGAAATAAAAAGCAGGAAGAAATAATGGATAATAGTTTAATGGATAATTATTAAATGGATAATGAATACTTGTTCAAATTCATTGCAATCTTTTTAATAGTAAATTCTTTTATACTCAACATACGGCGGCTTTCTAAAACATTATCCATTTTAAATTATACCATTATCCATTATGCTTTCCTTTCCCAATTGTAAAATAAATCTAGGTTTACATATTCTTGGTAAAAGAGCAGACGGCTATCATAACCTGGAGACCGTATTTTACCCGGTAGCTTTGAAAGATGCACTGGAACTGATCCCCGCAACAAACAGCACAACGGGTATTCAATTTACAGCCACAGGGTTGGCAGTGGATGGCAATACTGCTGATAACCTCTGTGTAAAAGCATATCATTTACTGCAAAAAGATTTCCCTCAGTTACCTGCAGTACAGGTTCATTTACACAAGTCCATTCCCATGGGTGCCGGGCTTGGCGGTGGCTCTGCCGATGCATCTTGTATGTTGCAACTGCTGAATGAAAGATTTCATCTCAACTTATCAGCTGATCAGCTTATCCAATATGCGCTTCGTCTTGGCAGCGATTGCCCTTTTTTCATCATCAACAAACCTTGCTTTGCAACCGGCCGGGGCGAAGTACTGGAAGAGATCAGGCTTGATCTCACTGCTTACAAAATTGTTTTGATCAATCCCGGTATTCATGTAAATACAGGCCGGGCATTTTCAAATATTACGCCCGCCCTTCCGCTAAAGTCAATCAGAGAGATCATTCAGCAACCGGCAGATACCTGGAAGGCTGAACTGGCAAATGATTTTGAAAAGCCGGTTTTTGCTGCTTATCCCGAAGTGAAAACAATAAAGGATAGCCTGTATGAACAGGGTGCTGTGTACGCATCTATGAGCGGCAGCGGCAGTACTGTTTTTGGAATTTTTCACCGGAAGGCCTCCCCTGTTCTTCCTGAAAACAGCAACTATTTCATAAAAATCATAAATTAATATATCTTGCAGATAAATTAATCGTCATAAACACGCTGTTAACCATATCATCTTTTCTCTACAGCAATCTCGATCTGCTCAATCATCGAGGATAATTTTTTTGCACCTCCCTTAGCGGAGGATGTTCAGGCTATATCACCTTTTCATTTTTATTTACCATTTTCATCTTTACGATCATGCATTCAACTATTGCCCTATCAGCTGATACGCAACATTATTTAGAGCTGGAAGACAAATACGGCGCACACAATTATCACCCATTGCCGGTTGTATTAAACCGCGGCGAAGGCGTTTTTTTATATGATGTTGATGGCAAACGTTACTTCGATTTCCTGAGCGGTTATTCCGCTGTTAACCAGGGACATTGCCATCCAGCTATAATTGCAACATTAATTGAGCAGGCTCAGAAACTCACACTGACCTCCCGTGCCTTTCACAGCAACCTGCTGGGCGAATATGAAAAATATATTACCGGCTATTTTGGATATGATAAAGTATTGCCCATGAATACCGGTGTGGAAGCTGTAGAAACAGCCATCAAACTATGCCGTAAATGGGCTTATGAAGTAAAGGGCATTCCGGAAGGCCAGGCAAAGATCATTGTATGTGACGGGAATTTTCATGGCAGAACAGTGAATGTAATTTCTTTCAGCAGCGACCCTACCGCAAAAAATAATTTCGGTCCTTTTGTTCCGGGATACATTTCAATACCCCATAACGACCTGCCTGCTTTGGAAAAAGCATTACAGGATGAACACGTAGCCGCCTTTTTATTTGAGCCCATACAGGGTGAAGCCGGCGTAGTAGTGCCGGATACAGGTTATTTTAAGGGCGTTCGTGACCTGTGCACCGAATACGATGTGCTGATGGTGGCAGACGAGATACAGACCGGCCTGGCACGCACCGGAAAAATGCTGGCCTGCGATCATGAAAATGTGAGACCAGATGTTTTGATACTCGGCAAGGCTTTAAGTGGTGGTGTGTTACCCGTTAGTGCAGTACTTTGCGATGATGAAGTAATGATGACCATTAAACCCGGTGAACATGGTAGTACATACGGCGGCAACCCGCTGGCATGTGCTGTTGCCATGACTGCCTTACAGGTTTTAAAAAATGAGAACCTGGCTGCCAATGCCGAAGCAATGGGTAATTTGTTGCGTAGTGAACTGGAGAAACTGAACTCCCCATTCATCTCCCTGGTACGTGGTAAAGGATTATTGAATGCCATTGTTATTAAACATCCCAATCCCGATGCTGCCTGGGAACTTTGCCTGGCACTTAAAGAAAATGGATTGCTTGCAAAACCTACACATGGCGATAAGATCCGCTTTGCGCCCCCCCTGGTGATCAATAAAGAACAGGTGATGGAATGTGTGGGGATCATTGAAAAGAGTTTGAAACAACTAATATAACATGATTAACATCAGCCGTTGAAATAAAATTCAACGGCTTTTTTCCAGCAGTAAAAACCTAACTTAGATTCTCAATTTATTTTTATGGATACCCATCTTCACCACGACCATATAGAATCACATTTAAAAAGCAGCGACCTTTTAAGAGACGTAGTAATTGGCATGAGTGATGGCCTTACCGTTCCCTTTGCACTGGCTGCCGGTTTAAGCGGCGCTGTAGACCAGAGCAGCATTATTGTAATTGCAGGCATTGCCGAAATTGCTGCGGGCAGTATTGCCATGGGCCTAGGTGGTTATCTTGCCGGAAAAACAGAGCAGGACCATTACAGCAGCGAAGTAAAAAGAGAATATGATGAAGTGGAAAACCTGCGCCATAAAGAGATAGAGGAAACCAAAGAATTCTTTGCCAATATCGGGTTAAGTCCTGCCCTGCAGGACCAGGCAACTGCTGAAATTGCACAGGACAAAGACCGTTGGGTTGATTTTATGATGAAGTATGAACTGGGACTCGACAAACCTGACCCAAAGCGTGCAACCAAAAGTGCATTGAATATCGGGCTCTCATACATTGCCGGTGGTATCATTCCGCTTAGCCCTTATTTCTTCATTGCTGATTCTGTAGATGCTTTAAAGATATCTGTGATCGCCACGCTGATCTGCCTGTTCATCTTTGGTTACTTCAAAAGCAAAATGACGGGTGTGAATCCTTTGATGGGTGCGTTGAAAGTTACGTTGATCGGCGCTGTAGCAGCAGCTGCGGCTTTTGGTGTTGCCAAATTATTTGAAATGCATTGATCCCGTTTTTTTTAAAAGATATTTTCAAGATACTTGTATCCTGAACCCGTGTTCAGCAATAATATCTTTTCATCCCTGTCGATAAATCCATCAGCCAGCAATTTCAGCAAGCCTTTAAAAACTGCCGCTCCTTCAGGTGCAACTAAAATACCTTCTGCCGCAGCTAATTCTTTTACACACACAACCATCTCTTCCTCTGTTACTGCCAGGGCTGTTCCTGATGATTCCTTTAATGTTTGCATGATCATATCTTCACCAAAAGGATTAGGTACTGCCAGCCCGTTTGCCAGTGATGCCTTCCCTGTATAAGCAGCTGCATTTGCATGCATCCCTATCCAGGACCAAACAATGGGCTGACAATTTTCTGCCTGCACAACGATCATCCTGGGAAGTTTATTTTTGATCCAGCCCATAGCGACCATTTCCCGGAAGGCTTTCCAGATAGCGACCAGGCCGGTACCGCCGCCTGTGGGGTAAATGATTACATCCGGCAATTGCCAGTTAAATTGTTCTGCAATTTCATAACCCAACGTCTTTTTCCCTTCCAGGCGGTACGGCTCTTTTAAAGTAGACATATCGAAAGCCCCACTCTCCTGCTGAAGTTTCTTTGCCAGTCTTCCGCAATCACTGATTAGTCCTTCTGTTAAGATGAGTTCAGCCCCGTACAAAGTACATTCCTGCTGAAATACAAGTGGCGTATGCCTGGGCATGATCACGGTGGCTTTGATACCTGCTTTTGCACAATAAGCGCTCATGGCTCCCCCCGCATTACCTGCAGTGGGTATAATGCAGGAACTGATACCCATTTCCTTTGCTTTTGAAACTGCTACACTCAATCCCCTCGCTTTAAAACTACCAGTTGGGTTCAATGTTTCATCTTTTAAAAACAGGTTTGGTAAGGTATATTTTTTCCCAAGCGTTTGTAAATGCAGAATTGGTGTCATACCTTCTCCCAGGCTGATTATATTTCGTTTATCTATTACGGGTAGTAACATATGATAGCGCCATATGGAATTATCCCGGTAGTCAATATCCCGTTTCGAAATTCCCGTCGCAAGATCATAGTTTGCTGTCAGCGGTTTGTTACAGCAATCAGCAAATGTATTTATCTGCTCCGGATCATAGGACCGGCCGCAATTTGAGCATTCCAGGTTTTGCATTAAAGAATAACGTTGTACAGTAAGCATAGCCTTGTTTTAGCCAACAAAGCTATTTTTAAAAACCATCTTTTTGCAGTGCAATAAGTGATGGCTTATAACATTTGATTATAGCGGGCCAGTGCCATCTTAATGAACAGTTTATTCATTTTATCATTTTCATTACCCTGGCGTTGTACAAAATAAAATTCCCTGGATATGTCAAGGCCGGGTATATTGAGTCTTACCAGTTCCTTCGATTGCAGCTGTTTGGCAACAGACCGCAGTGGCAGAAAACCAATGCAGGTATCATCCAGTAAAAAATTTTTCAAAGCTTCTGTTCCACCCAGGATGATCCTGGTTTCCAGGTCGGATATTCTGATATGATGCTTACGTAATCCTTCAGTAACTGCTGCCAGGGTTCCGGATCCTCTCTCCCGTAAAGCCACATGCATCGTTTTTAATTCCTGTACATTTATTTTTCGCCTTTTTGCCAGCTCACTTTTTGCGGAACATACAGGCACCACTTCATCCTTTAAGAAGAATTTATAACTGACTGATGTGATCTTATTTTTTCCTTCAATAATGCCAAGGTCTATCTCCTGCTCCATTAATGCTTTCAGAATATTTTCGGAGTTGCGGTTGACCAGCCGTAAACTAATATGCGGGTAGGTTTTGTGAAAAGCAGATAAAATACCCGGCATTACATATAATGCTACGGTGGTACTGGCGCCTACAACCAATGAACCCTTAGCCTGCTGCTTATCTTTCAGCACAGAAATTTCAAATTCAAGCTGGCGCTGGATATTGATAGCTTTGCTGATATGATCATATAAAATCTCTCCTTCCCTGGTAAGTAAGATGGAGTTACCCTTGCGCTCAAACAAACTGCTGTTATATTGTTGCTCCAGGTTTTTAATATGCTTGCTGATGGCCGGCTGGCTTATAAACAATAATTCTGCGGCCTTTGAAAAACTCAGATTCCTGGCTACTTCAAAAAATACGATATGATTAAACCCAAGCATAGGGCATTTATTTTGTTTCAGTAACAGAAAGGCTGTGCTTATGGTTGCTGCTTATATTTTCCATTGTCCACTCTATCTTCTTTTCAAATGCATGTTTACGAACATCGCAATTGGTTTTAGTGCAGATCCTGCATGAAAAATCCAGGCAGCCATCCGAATGCACAAACAGTTCTACCGACTCGCCGTATTCGTTCTTAACCAGGTTTGATAATGCATCGATCTCGTCATGCGCCTGGTGTACGTTCAGGTACCAGGGAACGGTAAGATGACAATCCAGGTGAATGGTACTGCCATATTTAATGATCCGCAGGTTATGCAGGTCTATCCAGTTCTCCCGGCGGCTGGCATTGAGCATTTCAACCATTTTTTTCAACAGGGTTTCATCAGCTTCATCCATAATGCCTGCCAAAGATGTCCTTATGATCTTGTACCCGGTAACAATAATGAAAATTGAAAATGCGATGGCTACTACACTATCGATCCAGAGCAGATCAGTGATCAATATCAGTATCAACCCTACAACAATTCCCAGTGTAGACCAGGTATCGGTTTGCAGATGTTTGCCGGTAGATATCAATGCCAGCGAATTGTTCTTTTTACCTGTTCTGATGCAGACGGCTCCGGCAAAATAATTGATCAGCCCTGTTACAGACACCAGCACAATTCCGTAATCCAGTTTTTTGATGGTATTCGGATGTATCAAATTGTTGAAAGCTTCGTAGATAATGATAAAGCCGGCAATGGCGATGAGTGTACCTTCTACCGCAGCCGAAACGAACTCAGCTTTTCCATGCCCGTAAGGATGGTCCTGGTCTTTGGGCTTAGCCGAAACATACAGGCTGTAAACCCCAATGAGTCCCGCTACTACATTCACAATACTTTCAAATGCATCGGTTAAAATAGCAACCGATCCGGTTAAATACCAGGCCAGTACTTTTCCAATCAGTAACAAAATGGATAGTGCTGCTATTCGCTTCTGGATCTTTAAATTATATCGTGCGTTTTGCAAAGCAGAAATTATTAACTGTAAAGATACAAAACTGAAAAGGATAAGCCAGCATTGTTGGCGGTTGCGGTAAAAGGTGTTTCCCACCAAGCCGCTAAGCGCACAAGTTTTTTTTACTTATTGCTTCTTTGTGTACTTTGTCACTTTGAGGGAGAAAAAAATCCATGGCTGGTAATTACTGCAACAATATTCTTTTATGCGGATTTGCTTCGGCAAATGAATAGATATTATTACGGATATAATCATTATCAGCATAAGGGTTCAGCATATTCTTTAATTCGCCGGAACTACTGATGGAAAAGGATTTGGGCAGATACCCCATCCCCCAGAAACTTCCCCGTTCTACCAGCAAACATAGTTTTTCATCGGCTGCAATACCTTCATCAACCAATGCAAAAGTTGGCAGGTTTACAGATAAAGCGTCCAGTGCTTTTTTGATTTTCTGGTTATATATTCCCGGCGGCTCAAGTGCTTCTGCCTCTTTCTTAGTGAAAGGGGTCTTGTCAATAAAGCATAACCGGGCATCCAGTTCAAATTCTTCCACCATCTTTTTTAATAATACCAGCCCTTCATTCAACAAATTAAAATTGTAAATATGAGGCAGGTGTTTTTTCTTTTTATCGATTGCCAGCCTCATATAGCCCCTGCTGTCTTCAAAAGAATATAAGGCATATTTTACCAAAGGCTGCTTCTGGCTTTTGTTATAGCGTGGCCATAACCTTTTTATCTCGGTACTTTCCAGCACAATGGCTTCCAGTTCGGTTGCACATTGTTTGTAGGAAATTTTATAGATATTGCGGATAAAGTTCTGCCGTTTCAGATCAGGGTCGTTATGTGTAAAATGGCTGCTCACCCTTTTCTTCAGGTTAATGGCCTTACCTACATAAATGATCTTGTCTTTGTTGTTGTGGAAATAGTAAACCCCCGGCCTGGAAGGAAGTTTATCGATCACCTGCTTGTCCAGGTTCAGAGGGAGCCAATGCTCTGCGGAACTGCGTTTGAGCATATGGTCAATATGTGCCATGGCGCCATTGGCCAGCATGTGTTCAAAAAGTTTTACGGTGGCTTTTGCATCTCCACCGGCCCGGTGCCTGTTTGCTATATTTATTTTCAAAGACCGGCAAAGGTTACCCAGGCTGTAAGAAGGTAATCCGGGAAAAACCTTTCTACCCAATCGTACAGTACATAATTTCTTCGCCGTAAGATCGTAGCCCGAACGTTTAAGCTGGTGTTTTACAAAAGAGTAATCAAAGTTTACATTATGGGCTACAAAAATATTTTCATTCAAGATCTCAAACAGTACATCGGCAATCTCATCAAACACAGGGGCATCTTCTACCATCGCATTATCAATACCGGTAAGGGAAGTTATGAATGTGGGAATGAGTTGTTGCGGATTGATCAGCGTTTCAAAATGTTTGATCACGCGTTCGCCATCGTGAACAAATACAGCTATTTCTGTAATGCCATTGGCAGATGCATGGCCACCTGTTGTTTCGATATCTACAATTGCATAATTCATCGGGCACCGAAAATACTAATTAATTTAGTCAATTCCTCTTTTTTCTGTGACATTAATATTTGAAATTTGAAAAACAAAACATACAAATGGAGATACAAGCATTCCCTTTTCAAACAATTGACTGGTCAGGTTTAAAGGCCGAAATACATACCGGTATATCAGGCATGGCATACTGGAAAGTATTTAATATGGGTAATATCCGGGTAAGAATGGTTGAATATTCACCGGGTTATGTTGCCGATCACTGGTGCAATAAAGGCCATATCATTTACTGCATCAGCGGCGAAATGATAACAGAACTGGAAGGTGGAAGGGAATTCACTTTATCAGCCGGCATGAGTTATCATGTAGGTGATAACAGCCATGCACACCGCAGCCGCTCTGAAAAGGGCTGTACTTTATTTATTGTTGACTAAGCTTTTTTTCTTCGGCGTGGGTAAACTTGTGGATGGCATCTTTATGCCTGATCATTTTAATGGCCTGTATCAATGCCGTTAACGCAAAGATACCGCCGATGACCCAATTGAGGTATTGCTGGCTGTTGGCAATGCGCTGTACCAGCCATTTGCCGCCAAAAATAAAAACGCAGTTACCCGCCAGGGTTCCCAAACCTATACCAACAATATAAATATTGTACTGGCTTTTTACAGGCTCCAGTATTTTTTTAGTAAACAAAACTGTACTCCAGCCAAACCAAAATGGTATCTGCACCGGGTTGATGGCACACATGAACATACCCAGCAAAAAGCGGTGCATATTGTTTTGCAGCAGCACATTTTTTCCGCCGCCTCCTTCTTTTGTTGCTGCAATAAAACTACCCACAGCAAGCGCTATGATGATGATCAGTGTAAACCATTCCATGGCCTTCATCAGCTTTTCCTGTTTACGTACCCAGTCTACCCCTATCAG